>NZ_DBHIDN010000002.1:0-123915 GCF_057251025.1 Shuttleworthella sp. | reverse complement strand
GCTTCGTTACGGCATTTCTCGATCATACTAAAGGGTGGGAAGTATCAAAGACCCGTCTCCATAAAATAAATCCGTAGGTATCTCTATTATAGGGGATCGGAGAGGGGTTTACTTATCAAATAAAACAGAGATAAACAAAATAATTATCAGAATATATTGCGGCGATTTGCTTGATGCCGGGTCATAAATGTTTATAATGAAAGTGTGAGAAGGACAAGGCTTCTCCCCCTAGAAATTGGAGGAACATACTATGAAGACAACGATTACCGGACGCAACATTGAACTGACGGATGGTCTGAAGAGCGCGGTGGAGGATGCGCTCTCCAAGTTGGATCGCTACTTCCGAGATGATACATGTGCTTATGTCACCATGAGTATAGATAAGGCCGGACAGAGGGTGGAGCTGACCATCCCCGTCAAGGGAGGAATTGTCCGCTGCGAGAAGACGACAGATGATATGTATGTCTCGATTGATGCGGCCTCCGAGGGAATCGAGGACCAGCTGACCAAGTACCGGCATAAACTCATTGATCGGTCGCAAAGGGGAGCGGTCTTAAATCCCGTATTCGAGGAGGAACTCGGTGAGGACGACGAGGAGGAGATCAAGATCGTCCGCACCAAGAAGTTCGACTTGAAGCCCATGTACGCAGAGGACGCCTGCGCGCACATGGAACTTCTGGGACACAATTTCTTCGTATTCACCAATGCCGAGACGGATGCGGTGAATGTGGTCTACCGCAGAAGAAACGGAACTTACGGCCTGATTGAGCCGGAGGTCTGATCCATGATCCGTCTGAGATCGGAACTCTGATCTGTGCCGGGAAGGCGCACTTTCATAAGATTCAGGATGTGCAGCTGAGATTTAAGAGAAAATAAAATCAGAAGATAAGAATCAGATGAGATCAATTGCGGATCCCACTTGATTCGAACAAGGAGAAGAGGCCTGTCGGAATGTCCCCGTGCTTGCATGGGATGTCATAACCGGCAGGCCTTTTGGATGATAAGATTAAGAAGAGTTGATTTTTATTTCTGGGGAGAAAATGAAAATCACGCGACAAATTATGTGTTTCTAATTGTTCAGGGGAGGTATGTTATGACAAAGATGGAGGACCGGGCGTATGCCGGGCCCGGTTTTGCTTACAACAAAGACCAAATCGGGGGGTTAATCCGGCGAAGGAGAGAGGAATTGGGCCTCTCCCAGACCAGACTGTGCGAGGGACTCTGTTCCTGCAGCACCATGTCGCGCATCGAGACGGGAGAACAGATGCCGGCCTTTCGCCTGCTGATGAAATTATTGGACCGGCTGGGTCTGCCGGTTGATTTCTGCTGGTCCTGCTCCAGCACAGAGGAGTATCTGACCGAACAAATCAAGCAGAGGCTCTATCGGCTGTTGGAACTGGGGATCTTAGAAGAGGATCAAGACTGGCTGTGGATCATGGAACAACTGGCCGGGCATGACGACGTGGCGGCCAGACAGTATATGGAACTCCTGGGGCTTCTGGAGATGATCAAGGCGCAGAGCCGGATGATACAGTCCCTGGGAGAGAGATTCTTTCCGCCTCCTGCCCCTGGGAAGGGACCAAATCCAAGCGGCACCGTGGCCGGGATGCCGGCCGGGAGGAGAGGCGGGACCGGGATGCTGGCCGAGGGAAGCCCCGCCGGCAGGACCCGGGATGACCGGGACGAAAGCCGGTGTTTTAAGGAGGAAGCCCTTCGCTTCTGCCATCGGCTGGAGGAGACAACCCTGCAGGCAATCTCGATCAGCCGCGCGAACTTTGACCCGATGAAGCCCATCCCGGCCATGTCCCCGGATCGGCTGGAGGTACATCTTCTCAATATTCTGGGCCTGGTCTACCTCTATGGCGGGGAGGAGAGGAAGGCGGCCCATCTCCTGGGCGGCCTGATGACCGTGATCAAGGAGCGGAGCCGCAATCAGGTCCCCATGCGCAGGCTTTTGGCAGTTGCCCAGAACAATATGGCCCTCTGCTACGCATCGCAGCAGGTCTATGAGTTCGCCCTTATCTACATCAACGAGGCCATCTCCAATATGCGGCAAGACGGCAGCGTCCTGCTTTTGGCCAGACTTCTTCGCACGCATATGGAGATCGTTCGGGCTCTGGGGGATGAGGACAGCTACCAGCGGGACCGACGGTCCATCCACGGGATATGCACTATGCTGCCCGGCCGGAAGTCAGAGGAGCTCAAGGAGAGACGATTGATGCAGAGGCCGCTTGGGATTGCAGTCCTCTAGAAAGAGCCGTCTGCCTGCTGATTTTCTTGCGAATTCACCCTGTTTGAAGTACACTTGACCAGACATGAGAGTCCTGTTTGAACCGGCGCAAAAGGGCATTTTTGCATCGGTTCCTGTCTGATAGAGATGAAGGAGTATGGGTGATGAAGATAGTTGTCCTGGCAGGCGGCCTGAGTACAGAGCGTGATGTGTCCTTTAAGTCCGGAGATATGGTGGCCGGCGCCCTTCGCCGCAAGGGACATCAGGTTCTGCTTTTGGATGTCTTCATGGGCTATGGGGACGAGGCCTGCGATATCACAGGGATCTTCGACCGGGCAGAGGAGGCCTCTGTCAAGGTGGAGGATATTCCCGACGAGGCACCGGACATCGCGGCGGTCAGGGCGAGTCGCAAGGACCGGTCCGATACCTTCTTCGGCCCCAATGTCATTGAGATCTGTCGGGCATCGGATATTGTATTTATGGCCCTGCACGGTGCCGACGGAGAGAACGGGAAGGTCCAGGCCGCATTTGACCTCTTTGGAATCCGCTACACGGGGAACGGCTACCTGCCCTGCGCGATTGCTATGGACAAAGGCGTGGCAAAGACCTTCTTTGCGGCGCACAAGATCCCGACTCCCATGGGGATCACCCTGAGCAAAAAGGAGCGGGAGGATGCGGACAAGAAGGCGGCAATCCACTATCCCTGCGTGGTCAAACCGGCCTGCGGCGGATCCTCCGTCGGGGTCACCATTGTCCGTGACCCGAGCCGGCTGGAGGAGGCCCTGGAGGAAGCTTTTCACTGGGAAGACCAGGTGGTGATCGAGGACTATGTAAAGGGAAGAGAGTTCTCTGTCGGCGTCATGGAGGACCAAGCTCTTCCAGTGATTGAGATTGCTCCCCTCAAGGGATTCTATGATTTTAAGAACAAGTATGCGGCCGGGTCTGCGGTTGAGACCTGCCCTGCAGATCTGCCCCGGGAGCTGACGCTGCAGATGCAAAAGTACGCCTTAGATGTCTGCCATGCCCTGGGACTTACGACCTATTCCCGCCAGGACTTCCTCCTGGATGAATCCGGCCGGATCTTCTGCCTGGAGGCCAACACCCTGCCGGGGATGACGCCCACCTCCCTCCTGCCCCAGGAGGAGGCGGCCCTGGGCATGACCTATGACGACCTCTGTGAGGAGATCATCCGCATTTCTCTCAAGAAATACAGGCATTGACCTTCGCCGCCAAGGCTGCCGGCCCGATTCGATCTGGCCTGCCGGCCGGGTCAGATTCCTGCGCCAAATCCCTCTGCGCCATTGCGGGCAGAGGGATTTTTGTGCAGAATAGGATAGATAAGAGAGTACTTTTCAGAGGGCGGTCTTACCTGCCGACAGACAGGAGAGGGAGAAGCGATGAAGAATATGACCTTAGAGCACATAGCGGCTGCCTGCGCCGGGGAACTCATCTTCCCGGACCGGGAACCCTATGTCAATGGACACATGCGGGCCGACTATGTCAATCTGACCATCGCGGGTGTAGTATCGGACAACCGGCAGATAGAGAGGGACTTTCTCTTTATCCCCTTCGTGGGGGAGAGGGTGGACGGCCACCGCTTCATCCCGCAGGCCTTTGAGATGGGGGCAGCCTGCGCTCTTTCGGAGCGGGAACTGCCAGAGCCTGCCGGCCCCTATATCCGGGTCGAGAGCTCTGAGAAGGCCCTTCTTGCCATTGCCGCCTTTTATCGCAGGCAGCTTGATATTCCCATAGTGGGGATCATCGGAAGTGTGGGCAAGACCTCTACCAAGGAGATGGTGGCCTCTGTCTTAGGACAGCGCTTCCCTGTGCTGAAGACCGAGGGCAACTTCAACAATGAGATCGGCATGCCCATGACCGTCTTGAAGATTCGCAAGTCTCACCGGGTCGCCGTTGTCGAGATGGGAATTGACAACTTCGGGCAGATGTCGAGACTGGCGGAAATCGCCCGCCCGGATATCGTAGTCATCACCAATATCGGGGAAGCCCATCTGGAATTCATGAAGACAAGAGACGGGATCCTGGCCGCCAAGACGGAGGTCTTCGACTTCCTGGCAGAGGGAGCCAGGGTGATCTTAAACGGGGATGATGACCACTTAAATTGTGTGACCAAAGCAGGCGGAGCCGAGATCATCTTCTACGGCCTGGGGAAGGACGCCTCCGCTGCTGCCAGAGAGAGAGACCGGGACAAACTGGCTGAGAAAAACAGGGAGATCGCAGATCAGCTGGCTAGGGCAAAAGTCCGGGATGGACTGGCAGAGGGCTGTTATGTCAGGAGCGCCTCATATACCGATCAGGATCGTCTGTCCAGGGAGACTTACCGGGCCGGCAAGCTGAGACCCCTGGGAATGGAGGGGATCGCCGCCTCCTTCAAAACGCCCGGCGGGGATTTTGAGGCCACCATTCCCATTCCGGGCGAGCACAATGTCTATAATGCCCTGGCGGCGGCGGCGGTCGGCCAGTGCCTGGGCTTAAACCTTGCGGAGATTCGGGCCGGGATGGAGGAGGCTGCGACCATTGCGGGAAGGGTGCACTTCATGCAAGCGGGAGGGCTGACCCTGATCGATGACTGCTATAACGCCAATCCATCTTCCATGCGGGCCTCACTTGCGGTTCTGGCCAAGGCCAAAGGGCGCAAGGTCGCAGTCCTCGGGGATATGGGAGAACTGGGGGAGAATGCCCCGGACATGCACTTTGCTGTCGGCCGCTATGCGGGAGAGCTGGGGATTGACCTCCTCTATACCGCAGGTCCCCTGGGGCAGGAGATTGCCACAGGAGCAGAGTCTTTCTGCGCTGAGGAGTCCGGGCGGACCTCTGCGGGAAAGGGGGGAAAAGCCTCACATCGGATGCAGGTCCAGTCCTATCCGGATCGGGACAGGATGCTTGAATACCTGAAGAGGGAATTGCGGGAAGGAGACACAGTCCTGATTAAGGCTTCACACTTCATGGGCTTTTCGGAAGTTGTAAAAAGTCTGCGGGACCAATTCGGAGCCTGATGAATTGATTCAGGGCGCATGCATCGCCGGATGCGGCGGAAGGTAAGGAAATGGCGAAGATAGAGAAGATCTACAAGATCACGGATGAGAAATTCCTGAATATGTATATTCTCGAGGGAAGGAAGAAGACCGGAGCCCCCATGCGCTACCAGCTGGCATCCCGGGCAAGAGGGGTGGAAGATCTCCAGATGAAGCGCAAGGGGGAGAAGGTAGATGCGGTGATCATCTACGCGCTCTATGCCGGAGAGAGGACCATTGACCCGGCTGACAGGGAGGCCTGCCGCTTGCTGCGCCGGTCCCAGGACCTTTGTGTCGTAATGGTCCGCCAGTACCGGGCGGCAGTGGATGACTATGTCTATGAACTGCCCGCGGGCCTGGTCGATGACCGGGAAGATATGTACCAGGCCGCCGTGCGAGAGACCTTCGAGGAGACCGGTCTTGCGCTTTCCATTCTGGATGTGGATCCCATCTTCGAGAGGGCCCGCTTTACAACGATCGGCATGACCGACGAGAACAACGGGATTGTCTATGGCTATGCCAGCGGTATCCCCAGCAATGCCAACGAGGAGGACAGCGAGGAGATCGAGATTATTCTTGCGGATCGGGCCCGGGTGCGGGAGATTCTGACCGAGGGTAAGGTCAGCCTGCCGACAGCCTATCAGCTCATGCATTTTCTGGAAGAGGGAGACCCCTTTGCCTTCCTGGAGACGAGCCCTTTTTAAATTAATCCTAGACGAAGACTGTTTTCTATGTGAAAATATGAACGATATGTGCGGTATGTGGGAGTACCGTGTCGTATTGTTGCATCTATGAAAGGAGTTCAACAATGATCTACACGACAGAAGTACAGAATATGTGCCCGATCGCCAAGGGCGCAAAGCATGAACCCGCTCCCATCCCGGAGGAGGGAAAGTGGGTCCATGCCAAGCAGATAGGTGATATCTCCGGCTTCACCCATGGTGTTGGCTGGTGCGCACCTCAGCAGGGCGCCTGCAAGCTCTCCTTGAATATCAAGAACGGGATCATTGAGGAGGCTCTGGTGGAGACCATTGGCTGCTCCGGCATGACGCACTCCGCCGCAATGGCAGCAGAAGTCCTTCAGGGAAAGACCATTCTCGAGGCTCTGAACACAGATCTTGTGTGCGATGCAATCAATACGGCCATGCGGGAGCTCTTCCTCCAGATCGTATACGGCCGCTCCCAGTCCGCTTTCTCTGATGACGGACTTGCGGTCGGAGCCGGACTTGAGGACCTGGGCAAGGGGCTTCGCTCTCAGGTCGGAACCATGTATGCGACCAAGGCCAAGGGCGTTCGCTACCTGGAGATGACCGAGGGTTATGTCACAGACTTGGCTCTGGATGAGGATAATCAGGTGATTGGCTATAAGTTCGTCTCGCTCGGCAAGATGACTGACTTTATCAAGAAGGGTGATGACCCCAACACCGCTTGGGAGAAGGCCAAGGGTCAGTACGGGCGGATTGATGATGCGGTTAAGTTCATCGATCCCCGCAAAGAGTGATCATTCGAGAGGAAGGAGACGAGAATCATGGCATTATTTGAGAATTATGAGGGAAGAATCGAGAAGATCACTTCCGTATTGAACAGCTATGGCATTAAGGACATCGAAGAGGCTAAGAAGATCACGGAGGATGCGGGCCTTGACGTCTACCACATGGTAGAGGGCATTCAGAATATCTGTTTTGAGAACGCCAAGTGGGCTTACACCGTCGGCGCGGCCATCGCGATCAAGAAGGGCTGCCGGCGTGCAGCGGACGCAGCGGCAGCAATCGGAGAGGGACTGCAGGCCTTCTGCATCCCCGGCTCTGTCGCTGACCACCGCAAGGTAGGACTCGGTCACGGCAATCTGGGCAAGATGCTCCTAGAGGAGGAGACCGAGTGCTTCTGTTTCCTGGCAGGCCACGAGTCCTTCGCGGCAGCGGAGGGAGCAATCGGAATTGCGACCAAGGCCAACAAGGTTCGCCAGAAGCCCCTGCGGGTTATCTTAAATGGACTCGGCAAGGACGCGGCCCAGATCATTTCCCGCATCAACGGTTTTACCTTCGTTGAGACCCAGTACGACTATCACAATGCCAAGCTCAATATCATCAGCGAGACCCCCTATTCCAAGGGAATTCGGGCCTCTGTCAAGTGCTACGGCGCTGACGATGTGCAGGAGGGCGTTGCCATCATGCACCATGAGAATGTCGGAGTATCCATCACCGGCAACTCCACCAATCCCACCCGCTTCCAGCATCCCGTCGCAGGCACCTATAAGAAGGAGTGCAACGAGATGGGCAAGAAGTACTTCTCCGTCGCATCCGGCGGCGGCACCGGACGCACCCTGCATCCCGACAATATGGCGGCAGGCCCTGCCTCTTACGGCATGACCGACACCATGGGCCGCATGCACTCCGATGCGCAGTTCGCGGGTTCTTCTTCCGTTCCGGCCCACGTTGAGATGATGGGACTGATCGGAATGGGCAACAACCCCATGGTTGGAGCGACGGTTGCGGTTGCGGTTTCTGTGGAAGAGGCTGCCAAGGACGGCAAGTTCTAAGAGAAGACAGTTCGATCGCTGACAGGAACTGCGGAGAGATGGGATTTCCGATGGGATTTCCATTTCTCCGCAGTTTTTCTGTGGACCGGACAAGGACCCTCTATGCTAGAATAGGTTGGTAAGTCAAGAAGAGATGAGGAAGCATCCATGCCTGAGAATTCAATGAACACCCCGCCCAAAGAGAAGCGCCGGCCCGGACGCAATACCGGAGGCTGGCATATCCTTCTGCCCTTTTTGGCAGCAGCCCTGGTCCAGAACCTGGTCTCTATCTTCGCAAGCCAGATTCTCCTGGTGGACGAGGCCGCCGGCTTCAGCGGGTCCAGCTATGCAGACTTTATTCAGGGAATAGCAAAGCGGGTCGGGGGGCAGGACTTTGTATGCTTCAGCCTTGTAAGCTACGCTGCCATCTGCGTGATCTGGTTCGGCATCTGGTATCGCAGAGAATTTCTTCTGACCCAGAAGCCCGCCAGGGATTACCGCTGCCTGGTCCGCCAGTATAAGCACTGGTCCTGGATCCTCATCCCGGGGATCCTGATCTACACCCTGGGGGCACAGTATCTGGCCACCTATTTCATGAACACCCTGGCGGCCCTGGTGCCCCAGTGGCTGGCCGAGTATCAGGGGATCC
This sequence comes from Shuttleworthella sp., assembly GCF_057251025.1. Taxonomy (NCBI): domain Bacteria; kingdom Bacillati; phylum Bacillota; class Clostridia; order Lachnospirales; family Lachnospiraceae; genus Shuttleworthella; species Shuttleworthella sp. The sequence continues at coordinate 115,486 of NZ_DBHIDN010000002.1, read as the reverse complement.
TGCGCTCGTCCGGTCTGGACCAGATGCAGCTGTCGCTCCCCATGATCCTCTATGCCGTTTGCCTGGGTCCCATCTGTGAGGAGCTCTGTTTCAGAGGTCTGACCATGGGCTATGCCCGCCGCGCGGGTGGCTTCTGGGCGGCGAATATCATCCAGGCCCTCCTCTTTGGCCTCTTTCACATGAACATGCTCCAGGGCTCCATGGCCTTTCTCCTTGGCCTGGCCCTGGGCTATGTCAAGGAGAAGGCGCAGAATCTGACCCTGGTGATTCTTCTTCATATGGCTTTTAATGCCGCGAGTGCCTTCCTTCCGGGCCTTGTCATCTCGTCAGATAACCCGGTGAGCTTCTTTGTCTGCCTCTTCGGAGGGATGATCGCAACGTATGCGGGAATCATACTTCTGGTTCGCGGCAGTTCCCCTCGAATTGTAGAGGTGGAGTGAGAGGAGTAATCCATGTCCTTTGTCCATCTTCACACGCATACCCAGTACAGTCTCCTGGACGGATCCAATAAGATCCGAGACTATGTGAGCCGGGTTAAGGAGCTGGGAATGAATGCGGCAGCCATCACAGACCATGGGGTCATGTACGGTGTGATTGAATTTTATAAGGAGTGCCTGGCCCAGGGAATCAAACCCCTGATCGGCTGTGAGGTATATGTGGCGACCGGTTCCCGCTTCGACAGAGACCCGAGCGCTGGCGGAGAGGACCGCTACTATCATCTGATTCTGATCGCCGAGAACAATCAGGGCTATGCCAACCTGATCAAGATCGTCTCCGCCGGATTCGTGGATGGCTATTACTACAAGCCCCGTATTGACAGGGAGATCCTGGAACGCTATCACGAGGGCCTGATCTGCAGCTCCGCCTGCCTGGCCGGCCAGGTGCAGAAGTACTTGGCGCGGGGCCAGTATGAAGCGGCGAGAGAGGCCGCCCTGTGGCATGAGGGGGTCTTCGGCCACGACAATTATTACCTGGAGCTGCAGGACCACGGCCAGGCCATTGACGGCCGTGTCGTCCAGGAACTGGTTCGTCTGTCCAAGGATACGGGAATTCCCCTGCTGGCGACCAATGACTGCCACTATACCCTGGCCGAGGACTGGGAGGCCCATGATGTTCTCCTCTGTATTCAGACGGGCAAGAAGATCGGCGATGCCGACCGGATGCGCTATGAGGGCGGCCAGTACTATGTCAAGAGCGAGGAGGAGATGCGGGAGCTCTTTCCCTTTGCCCCGGAGGCTATTGAGAACACACAGAAGATTGCTGACCGCTGTCAGGTGACCATTTCGTTCGGTGTGACCAAGATGCCGCACTACGCCGTGCCTGCGGGCTATGATGCCTGGACCTATCTCAATAAGCTCTGCTCTGAGGGACTGGTCCGCCGCTACGGGGATCAGGCTGAGGAACTCAGACCCCAGCTGGAGTATGAATTGGGAGTCATCCGGAAGATGGGATATGTGGATTACTTCCTCATCGTCTGGGACTACATCAATTATGCCCGCACCCATGGCTGCGCAGTCGGCCCGGGCCGGGGGTCCGCCGCAGGTTCCCTTGTGGCCTATACAACAGGGATCACGGACATCGATCCCATCCGCTTTCAGCTCATCTTCGAGCGGTTCCTGAACCCGGAACGGGTCACCATGCCCGATATTGACGTGGATTTCGATTACGAGCACAGGGGGGACGTCATCCGCTATGTCACCCAAAAGTACGGGGAGGATGCGGTTACTCAGATTATCACCTTCGGAACTCTGGCGCCCAGGAATGCCATCCGTGATGTCGGACGCGTCCTGGACCTCCCCTATGGTCTGGTGGACGGGGTAGCCAAGTCCATTCCCCAGGAGCTGAAAATCACGATTGACAAGGCCCTGGAAGCAAATCCGGAGTTGAAGAAGTCTTACGATGAGGATGAGAGCATCCGGAACTTGATTGATACAGCCCGGAAGCTGGAGGGCCTGCCGAGGAATTCCTCTACCCACGCCGCCGGTGTCGTGATTGCCGCCAAGGCCATGAATGAGTATGTGCCCCTGGCCCGGGGCACGGATGGAAACATTGTCACCCAGTTCAACATGATTGAGGTGGAGGAACTGGGCCTGCTCAAGATGGACTTCCTGGGCCTTCGGACCCTGAACGTCATCACGGATGCGGTCTCCAATGCCAGGGCCAACCATCCGGGGCTTGCGCTGGACATCGAGAAGATCCCCTATGATGATCCGGACGTCTATGCCATGATCGGCAGGGGCCAGTGTGAGGGAGTCTTCCAGCTGGAGTCGGACGGCATGAAGAGCTTCATGAAGGAGCTAAAGCCGGCCAGCCTGGACGATATTATTGCGGGAATCGCACTCTATCGCCCGGGCCCCATGGACTTCATTCCCCGCTATATACGGGGGAAGAAGGAGGCCGGGTCCATTGTCTACGACTGCCCTCAGTTAAAGCCAATCCTAGAGTCCACCCATGGCTGTATTGTCTACCAGGAGCAGGTCATGCAGATTGTCCAGCAGCTGGCCGGTTATTCTCTGGGAAGAGCGGACCTGGTCCGTCGGGCCATGTCCAAGAAGCACGCGGACGAGATGGAGAGAGAGCGCCATAATTTCGTCTTCGGAAACCGGGAAGAGGGTGTGGACGGCTGCCTTGCCAGGGGAGTGCCGGAGGCGGCGGCCAACAAGATTTTCGATGAGATGATGGATTTTGCCAACTACGCATTTAACAAGTCTCATGCTGCCTGCTATGCCGTGATCACTTATCAGACAGCCTATCTCAAATACCACTATCCCAAGGAGTTCATGGCCGCCCTGATGACCACCTTCATCAATCATTCGGACAAGGTGGCCCAGTACATCGCTCATTGCAGGGAGATCGGAATCGAGGTTCTGCCGCCGGATATCAACTCGGGAGATGGTCGCTTTCTGGCTGACGCCAGGGGAGTCCACTACGGCATGTATGCCATCAAGAGCGTGGGCCATCCGGTCATTGATGCGATTGTCGCGGAGAGGAAGGCCAGGGGCCCCTTCCGGACCCTTGAGGACTTTCTGACCCGGATGGCCGATAAGGCCATCAACAAGCGGTCGGTTGAGAATCTGATCAAGGCGGGAGCCTGCGACTCCCTGGACGGGAACCGCCGGCAGATGACCTACATCTTTCCCACGATCATGGACCGGGTGTCCTCCGAGAAGAAGCACTCGATGGCAGGGCAGATGAGCCTCTTTGATATCGCGGGGGAGGATGTCAGGCAGGAGTTTGCCTTTCAGATGCCCAGGGTTGGGGAGTTTGACAGGCAGCAGCTTCTGGCATTTGAGAAGGAGGTCTTGGGGATCTATGTCTCCGGGCATCCGCTGGAAGACGATCTGGAATTGATTCGAAAAAACACTACGAGCACAAGTCCGGAGTTCCGCCTGGATGAGGAGAAGGGGCAGGCGCCCATCGAGGATAAGAAGCGGGTGGTTCTGGCCGGGATGCTCAGCTCCAAGACCGTTCGCTTTACCCGTAGCAATCAGCCCATGGCCATCCTGAGTCTCGAGGATCTGTACGGGTCCGTGGAGGTTGTGGTCTTCCCGAGGGTGTACGAGCGGGTCCGGGGGCTTCTGGAGGAGGATGCCAAGCTTCTTGTCTCCGGCAGGACCGGCGTTGAGATTGACAAGGACGCCAAGCTCCTGGCGGAAGACATCATTCCCTTCGACCGCGTTCCCATGGAGGTCTGGCTCCGGATCCGGGATCAAGCGGACTATCAGGCGAAGGAAGAGGCGCTTGGTGGGCTCTGTCACGTCGCCCGGGAGGCCCCCGATACAAGCGGGGAGAGGCCTGCCTGCCTGGTGATTTACCGCGAGGCGGACAAGGCCGTCCGCCGGATGCCTGAGGACTGGAAGACAGGGACCGACCGGGACTCCTTAGACCGCCTTCGGGACCTCTTCGGACCGGAGAATGTCCGGCTTGTCTGCGGCAGGTATTCCTTCGGCAGAGAGCGGCTGACACAGAGCCTCTATTGAAAAGAAATGAGATGGGCGGTAAAATAACTCTGGTATATATCTACGGAGGACAAATCCATGGCGAAAGAGATTAATTGCATCGGCGTATTGACCAGTGGTGGTGATGCGCCCGGAATGAATGCGGCGATTCGGGCCGTTGTCCGCAGGAGCCTTGCGGCCGGCAAGCAGGTCAAGGGAATCCACCGCGGCTACGCGGGCCTGCTCAACGAGGAGATTGAGGAGATGAACGGACACAGCGTCTCCGATATCATCGGAAAGGGCGGAACCATTCTTCGGACGGCCCGTTGCCTGGAGTTCGCCCAGGAGGAGTACCAGAAGAGGGCGGCTGATATCTGCAAGAAGCACGGGATCGACGGTCTGGTCGTCATCGGCGGAGACGGATCCTTCAAGGGAGCTCAGAAGTTGGCCGCACATGGGATCAATACGATCGGTCTTCCGGGAACGATTGACCTGGACATCTCATGCACGGAGTACACCATTGGCTTCGATACGGCAGTGAATACGGCTATGGAGGCGATTGACAAGGTCCGTGACACCTCGACCTCTCACGAGAGATGTTCGATCATTGAGGTGATGGGACGGGGGGCCGGCTATATTGCCCTCTGGTGCGGCATTGCAAACGGAGCGGAGGATGTTCTTCTCCCGGAGATCTACAACTATGATGAGCAGTCGATTGTAGATCATATTATCGCAGACCGTCGCCGTGGCAAGCGGCATCACATCATTGTCAATGCCGAGGGGATCGGACACTCTGCATCCATGGCCAAGAGGATTGAGGCTGCAACCGGGATCGAGACCCGCGCGACCATCCTGGGTCACATGCAGCGCGGCGGCTCTCCCTCTGCCAAGGACCGGGTATATGCCTCCACCATGGGCGCTATGGCAGTGGACCTCCTCTGTGAGGGCAAGACCAACCGGGTTGTGGGATATAACCACGGAGAGTTCCAGGACTTTGATATCGATGAGGCTCTGGCAATGAACAAGGATCTGGACAAGTACCAGTTGGAGATCTGTCGGGTCCTGTCCAACTAGGGAGAAATAGCAGGAAGAAGCAAGAGATAGAGGAGGCAGCGGGCTGCTTTCTCTATTTTCTTGTGAGGGGACCTTCCGGGCCTTCACAGGCGGCTTCCGGCCGAATGCAGGAGCCGGGAGGCCTTTTGCGAGGAGTAAAATGATCTCAAGTACATCCAATGACCGCATCAGGCGGATCCTCCAACTGCAGAAGAAGGCCAAGGCCCGCCGCAAAGAGGGTGTCTTCGTGGCGGAGGGCCTGCGGATGGTCGCAGAGACCCCGGATTCCCTGCTGGAAGAGGTCTATGTCTCGGAGCGTTTTCTGGCAGAACACGGGTCTGATGAGACCTATGGTAAGCTTCAAAGCCGGATGCCGGTGGAAGTCTCCGACGCGGTTATGACCCATATGTCCGACACGGTGACACCCCAGGGGATTCTGGCCCTGGTGCGTAAGCCCTCCTACCGTTGGCCTGACCTGCTGGACGCAGACAGGACCCAGCTCCTCATTCTGGATCATGTGCAGGATCCCGGCAATCTGGGGACCATGTTTCGGACCGCGGAGGGAGCGGGGGTGACCGGCATCATCATGAGCGAGGACACGGTGGACCTCTTCTCCCCCAAGGTCATACGGTCTACCATGGGCTCCCTCTACCGGGTCCCCTGGCTGGTTGCGGAGGATCTGGTCTCCTGCCTTCGGCGGCTGAAGGAAGAGGGGGTCTGCCTCTATGCGGCGCATTTACGGGCAGACTGTGACTATGACCGGGCCAATTACAGGGGGGCTTGCGGCTTTCTGATCGGCAACGAGGGCAAGGGACTGGGGGAGGCCTCGGCAGCGCTTGCGGATGTCAGGATTCGAATCCCCATGGGAGGACAGCTGGAGTCTCTCAATGCGGCCATGGCGGCGGGAATCCTGATGTATGAGGCTGCGAGGCAGAGAAGGGAAGGACGCAAATGAGGATTGACGTTCGGGAGATTGCCTCCGGCAAGTATATCGCGGACTATACGGTTGAAGATAAGAGCGTAAGAAGCCGGACCAGGAAGATTTATGCGGCCCTGGAGGAGGCCTGCTATGCTCTGGATCTGCCAAAGCCGATCTGGCTCGACAAGAATATCAGAGAGTTCCGGCGGCATGCCAGGACCCGGTTCGGCCGGGAATCCTTCATTGAGGAGGTCCCCTTTGATTATCTGGAGGTCCGGGTGATCGAGGAGGATCTATGCTAGAATAAAAGGAGTGAGTTTCAGTTGGGGGAGGTAAGAGATGGAAGCACTGGAAGTGATCGGGGAAGGCCCTGACAGCTGGAATACCATGATGCTCCTGTACAACTCGGCGCTCAAGGAGATCAACACCAAGGTGGAGATCCTGATCGATGAGTTTCAGCATGTGCACCGGTACAATCCCATTGAATACGTGAAGTCCAGAATCAAGACGCCGGAGAGCATCGTGGCCAAGCTCAAGAGAAACGGCTACGAGTCCACCATCCAGAATATGGTCCGCTACTGCAACGACATCGCGGGAATCCGCATTGTCTGTTCCTTCACATCGGACATCTACCGGATTGTGGAGTCGATTCAAAGGCAGAATGACCTGAAGATTCTCCATGTCAAGGACTATATATCAAGACCCAAGGAGTCCGGTTACAAGTCCTATCATCTCCTGGTCTCTATCCCGATCTCCCTGTCCGACCGAGTGGTGGATACCAAGGTGGAGATTCAGATTCGGACCATGGCGATGGACTTCTGGGCCTCCTTAGAGCACAAGATCTATTATAAGTTCGAGGGCAAGGCCCCGGCCTATATCAGCAGGGATCTGCGGGAGTGCGCGGACTTCGTCTCCATGCTGGACGCAAAGATGCTCTCTCTCAACGAGGCCATCCGGGCGGCCAAGAAGGACCGGGAGGAAACGACCGGGGAAGAGCAGGAGGAAGAAGGCACAGGCCATCAGCTCCTCTCCCAAGCCCCCTGATCCACATCATCCGAACTTATGCCAGGGTTGGAGGGAGAGGCCTTTCCGGAGGCGTATTCCCTCAGTTCTCGCTTTGAGGCCTCTTGCTGCCAGAGTTCGCCATTCGCAAGGAGCATGTCGGTCAGACAGGCGCGCACCCGGTCGGGAAGGCGGCGGATCTCCTGCCGGTCCAAGCCATCGGTCTCGATGACGGGACCGAAGGACAGGATAATGGTGGACTTACGCGTCCAAGGGAAGTGGGGGAACCGGTCCTCCAGGGCTCTGGAGCTGTTGCTAATGGCAACCGGAACGATGGGAGCTCCGGATTTCCCGGCGATCTTAAAACTCCCAGCGTGGAAGGGGAGCATAGAGTTGGTCCTGGACCGGCTGCCCTCCGGGTAGATGAAGATGGAGCGGCCGCGGCCCAGCAGGTCGACGGCCTCTAAGACCATTTTCAGGCCCTCGCGCGGGTTCCTGCGGTCCAGAAAGAGGACGCCGAGGCAGGACATCCAAGCGGACAAGAGGGGAATTTTGGAGAATTCCTTCTTGCCGATATAGGAGGTGGGCCCGGGAAGACAGGGGAGGGAGCAGATGACATCGAAGAAGCTGCGGTGGTTGCCCATATAGATCACTGCCCTGTCTCGGGGAATATTGTCAAGGCCGCGGACAATCAGTCTGACTCCCACCAGCTTCTGGATCAACTTGAGTGTCGGGGACAGGATCCGGTGGGCCAGCCGCCAGGCGCCTTCCGGGGACAGCTTGCGCCAGAGCCAGATGCCAAGAAGCAGAGGGCTTGTCAGGAGCAGAAAGAGAAGTAGGAAGAGAATGGTGATGATGCCTCGGATCATAGGGGTCTCCTTGGGAAAAGCCGGCGTGGGCCAGAGGGATTAAAGTAACTTTCATCAATAGTTCCTGTCTGTAATCATAGCACAAGGTGGTGGAAAAGATTCTGCCGAGCCCAAAAGAAGCGATTCATAAGTCAAACAAAGTTCACAGAGAAAAGTCAAATAAATGTTACAGAACTTTGACAAAATAGCTCTGAGATGTTATTATTAGCCAAAATGTGGTCCGCTATATCCGGGGTTTCCCGCCCTGCTGTCTATCGAGTGGATCCGGCACCAGGAAGGATGACAGATGGAAACTTCAGATTTCGACAAGGTACGGGCTTCCGTTGCTCAGAGCTGCGGAAGCAGGGTTCGACTTCAACTGGACCGTGGAAGAAATAAGATCGATATTCAGGAGGGAATTATTCAGGAGGCCTATCCCAGCGTCTTCACAATTCTGGTGGATGACAGGGATGAGAAGAAGCCGGCTCAGCTCTTGAGCTTCAGCTATACAGATATCATCACCAAAGAGATCCGCATGCAGCTGTGTGAGGAATAAGGAGTTTTCAATATGCGCAGACGTATTTATAAGCTTGCAGCCAAGGGAATTGCTCTTTCACTGGTCTTAGCCTCACTCGCTATGACACTGCCGAATTCGCACTCTCAGGCGGACGCGGCGGAGATCAGCGAAATCGAGGCGCAGCAGGCGAAGGTTCAGAGTGAACTCGCCTCTCTTGACAGCAATCTGGTGCAGGTCGTCAAGCAGTTGGAAGATCTGCAGACACAGATCTCAGACAAGCAGAAGGAGATTGCCGATACAGAGGAGAATATCAAGGCCGCGCAGGCTTCCGCAGATCAGCAGTATCAGGATATGAAGGCTCGGATCAAGAGCATGTATGAGTCGGGAGACAGCAATTCCTTCCTGGCAATTATGGCAGAGGCCGGAAGTCTTGCGGACCTGGTCAATCGGGTTGAGTATTCCAGTCAGCTCTACACATATGATCGCAACCTCCTGGGATCTTACAAGGCGACGGTAGAGGAGATCACCGCCCTGAAGAAGGCTCTGGAGACGGAGAAGGCCGAGCTGGGCGCCCGTCAGGGAGACCTGAAGGCGACGCAGACCAATCTCAACACCATGATTTCTTCCAAGCAGGGTGAGGCCAGCAACCTGTCTGCCCAGCTGGAGGAGGCCAAGGCACTGGCTGCCAGACAGGCAGAACTGGAGCGGCAGAGGCAGGAGCGCGAGGCCGCTGCGAGACTGGCTGAGATTCAGAGACAGAACCGGATCAACCAGGAAAGGCAGAATCAAAACAACAGGAACCAGCCTTCCAATAACAGCGGAGGCAATCCACAGACCAAGAATAATAACAACAACAATAACAATAACAAACCCAACAATGGATCCTTACAGAAGCCAAAGACAACTACGGCGCATTATACAGGCGGCAGCGCCATCGTCGCCTATGCCTGCCAGTTTGTGGGCCGTCCCTATGTCTGGGGAGGCACTTCCCTGACCAATGGGGCAGACTGCTCCGGCTTCGTCGGCCAGGTCATGGCTCACTTCGGCCTGCTCAGTCAGGCTCAGGCCAACTGCCACGGCTATACATCCGCCACTCTGGTCAATGTGGGCAAGCCTGTGTCTGAGAGTGATATGCAGCCGGGGGACATCATCTGCTATCCGGGCCATGTCGCTATCTATGCCGGGGGAGGCGTCGTCGTTGAAGCGCAGAATCCCAGTGCGGGTATCCGCTATGGCCGCCGCTACAACCAGTGGGCCGGTCCAGTTACGGCAATCCGTCGACTGGGTGTCTAGTTGCCGGTTGGGGGCAATCCGGTTTTGAAATTGAAGCGTTGGTTTTGAATGACAGAAGCCGACCACTATCGATCGCGAACTTCCATTGGGTATCGAGGCGATGATAGTGGCCGGCTTCTGTCTTTCGAAAACAGACCATCGGAGAGGAAGCAAATGAAGATCAGCGAATTGAAGGTCAATGGTTATGAGAACCCGGTGGGGATCTCTCCGCAGGGTCAGGTCCTCTTCTCCTGGAAGATTGAGCAGATGCGGGCCAAGCGCCTGATCCTGACCCGTCTTCTTGTCTACTCGGATCCGGGCATGAAGCATGAGATCGGAGCCCTGCAGGGGGAACAACTCAAGGCCGGGGGACAAGTCATGAAGTTGGAGCTGGCCCCAAGGACCCGCTATTATGTCAAGCTGCAGGCGGTCAGCGAGGAGCGGGAGGCGGCTGAGAGCGAACCGGCGATATTTGAGACTTGCAAGATGGACGAAGCCTGGGAGGGCGTCTGGATTAAGGCTGCAGAGGGAGAGGAGAACAGGGGCTTTCTCCGGCTCTTCTCCCTGGCAGGGGCAGAGGACGACTATGACCCGGGTCAGGATCCGGATACAAGGACAGATGCCCCTGATGCGGGCCGCAGGATCTTGTCAGGCCGCCTCTATGTGGCCTGCAGCCAAGCGGCACAAGTGCTTCTGAATGGGAGCCCGATCGCGCAGATCGGAAGCGATATGGAGGGATCCTATCTGACCTGCAATATTTCCAATTATCTGGCCGACGAGAATCTCCTGGAGATTCTGCCGCTGGCCCAGGGGGCGGAGCACAAGAAAGAAGATGCGGACTCCCGGGAGAGATCGTCGGACAGAGCCTTTGCCGTGATCGGAGAAGTCTACATCAGGCGGGCAGACGGATCAGAGGATCTGATTGCGACGGGGCCGGATTGGCTCTACCGCGGGAGTAAGGGGAAGGACTGGCTGCCGGTACAGGTTACGGAAGGCGAGGTCCCATCGCAGGGATCAGTTGACAGATTTGAGTTCTGAGAGGAGAATTGCGGAAGAAGAGAAGGACCGGCTCATCTTGGCCCGGTCAAGAAGAAGAGGGCCGGGCTTTCGTGAATCGAGAAGAAAGAAGTGGAAGATGAAAGTTGGAAGAAATGAGCCCTGCTGGTGTGGCAGCGGACGCAAGTACAAGCAGTGCCATTTGGCATTTGATCAGAAGCTGGACCAGCTGAAAAGCAGGGGTCATATTGTCCCAGGACATGACCTGATCAAGACCCAAAGAGATATTGAGATGATCCGGGAAGCGGCTAAGGTCAATCGGGCGGTCCTGGATGAGGTGGAGGAGAAGATCTGCGCGGGAATGTCCACCTTAGAGATCGACCGAATTGTCGCGGAGAAGACGGCCGGCTATGGCGCGATCTGCGCCCCGCTCAACTATGAGGGCTTCCCCTACAGCGTCTGTACTTCGGTCAATGACCAGGTCTGTCACGGTTTCCCGTCCGCGGATGTGATCCTCAAGGAGGGGGATATCATCAATGTGGACTGCACCTCGATCTTAAACGGGAAATATGCGGATTCCTCCCGCATGTTTATGATCGGTCAGGTCAGCAAGGAGGCCAGAGACCTGGTCGAAGCCACCAAGAGGGCCTGTGATCTGGGCTTAGAGCAGGTGAAGCCCTGGGGCTTTCTGGGTGATGTCGGACAGGCGGTCAATGACTATGCCGAGTCCTGCGGTTATCAGGTGGTTCGGGAGATCGGCGGCCACGGGGTGGGCAATGGCTTCCACGAAGATCCCTGGGTCGGCTTTACGACCCGGCGGGGGACAGAGATGGTGATGGCTCCGGGGCTTATGTTCACCATTGAGCCCATGATCAATGCCGGGTCCAACAGGGTCTACACCGACAAGAAGAATGGATGGGAGATCTATACCCTGGATGGGTCCCTGTCTGCCCAGTGGGAGTATCAGGTCCTTGTCACAGAGGACGGCTATGAGCTGATTTCCTGGTGATCCTCGGAGAAGAATGATACAAGAAGGGCAGGCCTCCCGGACCTGTCTTTGAGGCAAAACAAAAAGTAAGCGAGGACCTTGGCCTTTCTCTTCGACCAGGATCCCCGCCTATGAATTCGCTTCAATTAAGTTGTCCAATGGAATGTTACCACCTTTCGGTTATCTGTCTCTTGATTCCATTCGGCGAGATCGACTCGCACGCCTTTTCATCCGAATCATCTGATATCTTCATACTTGAGTCACCCGTCATCTCTTCGTCTTGTCTTCTTCGGTTCACCTCATGGAACCTAAGCTGAAATAGCTTCTATTTGAAAGTCGGATGCGTATGGATCAGAAAGATTCTATCAACTTATACCGGTTGATTGCGGTTAGGGTAGTTCGTATGTGGCCCTTCGGACTGTACCTCCAATCTGATCATCGTTTATGATTGAAAAAGAAGTAAGAAGTGATGTTGACCGGTCGGTTCTTCTTGTTTCTTTGTGATCTCATCATACAGGGGCATGAAGGGATTGTCAAGAAGAAAACTGCAAACAAATAATATTCAGAATAGTTTACGGGGATTAAACAATAAAATTGTAAAAAATTCTGACAATATAACATCCGGAAAACTTGTGCACAATCTTTGATTCGTGCTAAAATGTCGGGTAGCGTGGCGGGAGCCCATGTCGGACCTCCGCCTTCTCCTCGAGGGGACTTGTGACAGAAGAGGCATAAATTCAGCGAATAAATGAAGAAGTGTTTGATTTTAATCAGGAGATCCTATGGGCTTAACAAGTAAAATTTTCGGCACACACAGCCAGCGGGAGGTCAGGAGAATCATGTCTCTTGTCAGGAAGGTCGAGTCCTATGACAAGGCCATGCAGGATCTGACGGATGATGAACTGGCAGCCAAGACGACAGAATTCAAGGATCGCTATTCCGCCGGAGAGAGTCTGGAAGACCTGCTTCCGGAGGCGTATGCCGCTGTGCGGGAGGCGGATTACCGGGTTCTGGGTATGAAGCCCTTCCAGGTACAGGTGATCGGCGCTATCATCCTCCACCAGGGCCGCATTGCCGAGATGAAGACCGGTGAAGGTAAGACCCTGGTGGCGACCATGCCTGCCTATCTCAATGCATTGACAGGCCAGGGGGTGCATATCGTCACGGTCAATGACTACCTGGCCAAGCGTGACGCGGACCAGATGGGGCAGGTGCACCGCTTTATGGGGCTGACCTGCGGCTGTGTCTTAAATGACATGGATAAGGATGCCCGCCGCGAGGCCTATGAAAATGATGTCACCTACATTACGAACAACGAGCTTGGATTCGACTACCTGCGAGACAACATGGTGGTCTACGAGAACGAAATGGTCCAGCGCGGACTTCACTACTGCATCATCGACGAGGTGGACTCCGTCCTGATTGATGAGGCGAGGACGCCTCTGATCATCTCGGGCCAGTCCGGCAAGTCCACCCGTCTCTACGAGGCCTGCGATGTCCTGGCCAATCAGCTGAAGCGGGGCGAGGATATGCCGGAGCTCTCCAAGATGGACGCCCTGATGGGAGAAATGCCCGAGGAGACAGGAGACTTCATCGTCAACGAGAAGGACAAGCTGGTCAGTCTGACCCAGGACGGGGTCAAGAAGGTCGAGAGCTTCTTCCATCTGGACAATCTGGCGGATGCTGAAAACCTGGAGATCCAGCACAATGTGATCCTGGCCCTTCGGGCCCATCACCTGATGCACCGGGACCAGGACTATGTGGTCAAAGACAACGAGGTCCTGATCGTAGATTCCTTCACCGGCCGTATTATGCCCGGACGCCGCTTCTCTGACGGCCTGCACCAGGCCATTGAGGCCAAGGAACACGTGAAGGTCAAGCGGGAGAGCCAGACCCTGGCCACCATCACTTTCCAGAATTTCTTCAACAAGTATGATAAGAAGGCCGGCATGACCGGTACCGCTCTCACAGAGGAGCAGGAGTTCCGGGATATCTACGGGATGGACGTCGTGGAAGTGCCCACCAACATGCCGGTGATCCGGGTGGACCTCGATGATGTGGTCTTCAAGACCAAGAAGGAGAAGTACAAGGCTGTGATTCAGGAGGCGATGGCGGCCCATGAGTATGGACAGCCTGTCCTGATCGGCACCATCAATATTGATGTCTCCGAGCTCCTCTCCAAGATGCTCTCCCGCCAGGGCATTGCTCACAATGTCCTGAATGCCAAGTTCCATGAGAAGGAGGCGGAGATCGTCGCCAATGCGGGACTGCATGGGGCAGTGACCATTGCGACCAATATGGCCGGTCGTGGTACCGATATCAAGCTGGATGAGGACGCAAAGGCGGCAGGTGGTCTCAAGATCATCGGCACGGAGCGCCATGAATCGCGCCGTATCGATAACCAGCTGCGCGGTCGTTCCGGCCGTCAGGGAGACCCCGGTGAGTCACAGTTCTTCCTCTCACTGGAAGATGACCTGATGCGCCTCTTCGGATCAGAGAAAATGATGGGGGTATTCGAGTCCCTGGGTGTGGAGGATGAGCCCATTCAGCACAAGGCGCTCTCTTTCGTCATCGAGAACGCCCAGAAGAAGATTGAGTCCAACAACTTCGCCATCCGAAAGAGCCTGCTGGAGTATGATCAGGTAATGAATGAGCAGCGCGAAGTCATCTATGAACAGCGCCGGCGAGTTCTGGACGGCGAGAATATGAAGGATAACATCCTCGATATGATCGCAAGCAATGTCGATGCGCTTGTGGATACGGTGATCGGTCCGGAACTGGATCGTGAGGAGTGGAATATTCATGAGCTAAAGAGGACACTCCTGCCGGTCATCCCCCTGGAGAATCTGTCAAGAGAGAGTCTGAAAGACATCAAGCGGGTGGACAAACTCAAGGAGTATCTGAGGGAGCAGGCTCTGAATCTCTATGAGAAGAAGGAGGCGGAGTTCGAGAATCCGGATGATTTCCGCGAGATTGAGCGGGTGGTCCTCCTCAGGGTGATTGACCAGCACTGGATGCAGGAGATTGATGACATGGACCAGCTGCGCCAGGGAATTGGCCTGCAGGGCTATGGGCAGCGCAATCCGGTAGACGAATACAAGCGGATCTCCTATGACATGGTCGATGAGATGAACCGGGCTATCCGCGAGGAGACGGTGCAGATGCTCTATCGGATCCGGATTGAGCGTCCGGTCGAGCGGGAAGAAGTGGCCCAGGAGACCGGCACCAACCTGTCCGTATCCGCCTCCGGCCCCAAGGTCCGTCAGCACGCCAAGGTCTATCCCAATGATCCCTGTCCCTGCGGGTCCGGAAAGAAGTACAAGTACTGTCACGGCGCAAGCCGGTGATCATTATGACGCCCGGTGGACGGGACTGTCTCCTGGGAAGGGGCTATCAGAATGTGTATGAGGGGAAGCCGCTTGGCTTCCCTTTCCTTATGGACATGGAAGCTAAGAGACAGTCGTGCTATAATAGGCAGACCAGAATATACGTTCGATGACACGGAGCCCGGGGAATGCGCCGGGATGCCGGATTTGAGGGAAGAGATGGACCATTTCGTATTACATGCCAAGTATCAGCCGACGGGAGACCAGCCCAAGGCCATAGGGGCTCTGGTCAAGGGCTTCAGGGAAGGGGACCAGTTCGCCACGTTACAGGGGGTGACGGGCTCCGGAAAGACCTTTACGATGGCCAATGTCATCCGGGAATTGAATAAGCCAACCCTCATCATCAGTCACAACAAGACGCTGGCCGGCCAGCTCTACAGTGAGATGAAGGAGTTCTTCCCGGAGAATGCCGTGGAGTATTTCGTCTCCTACTACGACTACTATCAGCCCGAGGCCTACGTGCCCCAGAGCGACACCTACATCGCCAAGGATTCCGCCATCAATGATGAGATTGACAAGCTGCGTCTGTCCGCCACGGCGGCCCTGGCGGAGCGCAGGGACGTGGTGATTGTGGCGTCCGTCTCCTGCATTTACGGGATCGGCTCCCCGGAGGACTATGAGAATATGATGGTCTCCTTTCGGCCCGGCATGGAGATAGACCGCGATGACGCAATCAAGTCTCTGGTCGATATGCAGTACACGAGAAACGACCTGGATTTCTCCCGCGGCAGTTTCCGGGTCCGGGGAGATGTCCTGGATATCTTTCCCGCAGTGGCCAGCGACTATGTCTATCGGCTGGAATTCTTCGGCGATGAGATTGATCGGATTCTCGAGCTGGATGCCCTGACCCAGGAGGCCAGACGCGAGATGGAGCATGTAGCCATCTTCCCGGCCAGCCACTACGTTGTGCCCCAGGAGAAGATTGATGCGGCCTGCAAGAGCATCCAGGAGGAACTGGATGAGCGGATCCGCTACTTCAAGCAGAACGACAAGCTCTTGGAGGCCCAGCGAATCGCGGAGCGGACCAACTTCGACATTGAGATGCTGCGGGAGACGGGCTTTTGCTCCGGCATTGAGAATTACTCCAGACATCTGACCGGCCGCAAGCCCGGGGAGGCGCCCTACTGTCTGATCGATTACTTCGGGGACGATTTCCTTATGATCATTGACGAGAGTCACATCACCCTGCCGCAGATTCGCGGCATGTATAACGGAGATCAGGCCAGGAAGAGGTCTCTTGTAGACTATGGCTTTCGCCTCCCGTCCGCCCTGGACAATCGCCCGCTCAATTTCGCGGAGTTTGAGAGTAAAATCGACCAGATGCTCTTTGTCTCGGCGACCCCCGGCGACTATGAGGCGGACCATGAACTGATGCGGGCCGAGCAGCTGATCCGGCCCACGGGCCTTCTGGATCCAAAGATCTGTGTGCGTCCGGTAGAGGGGCAGATCGATGACCTGGTCGGGGAGATTCGGCGGGAGACGAAGAAGGGGCACAAGGTCTTGATCACAACCCTGACCAAGCGGATGGCTGAGGACCTGACGGATTACATGCTGGAATTGGGCATCCGGGTCAAATACCTTCACTCCGACATTGACACCCTGGAGCGAGCTCAGATCATCCGGGACTTGCGCCTGGATATCTTTGACGTTCTGGTGGGAATCAACCTGCTCCGCGAGGGCCTGGATATTCCGGAGATCAGTCTGGTGGCCATTCTGGATGCGGACAAGGAGGGCTTCCTCCGGTCGGAGACATCCCTGATTCAGACCATTGGACGGGCTGCCCGCAATTCAGAGGGCCATGTCATCATGTATGCGGATTCGGTGACGGACTCCATGCGGCTTGCCATCGATGAGACCAACCGCAGGCGGACGATCCAAAAGGCCTATAACAAGGAGCATGGAATCAGCCCCAAGACCATCCGGAAGAAGGTGCAGGAAGTCATCGCCATCTCCAGGGAACTGGCCAAAGAGGACCTCTCCTTCAGCAAGTCTCCGGAGGATATGTCTGTGGAGGAACTCAAGAAGCAGATCGAGGAGGTCCGCAGGAAGATGGAATCTGCGGCGGCGGACTTGAACTTCGAGCGGGCGGCGGACCTGCGGGACCAGCTGATTGACCTGCGCAGGCACCAGGAGGATGCCGGCGGGACCGGCAGGACCTCTCCCCGGAGAGGGAGGGGGAGCCGGCATTAAGACCGAGAATATGCGGCGGGAGAAAGGCCGGAGCAAGGAGCCGATGCGCCTGCCGGTGAGTGAGGGAAATATGGCCTACAAGAAGAATCGAAAGTACATTAAGATCCGAGGCGCCAACGAGCACAATCTGAAGAATGTGAGCCTGGAAATTCCAAGAGATGCCTTTGTCGTTCTGACCGGCCTGTCGGGATCGGGAAAATCCTCTCTGGCATTTGACACCATCTTCGCTGAGGGGCAGAGGAGGTACATGCAGTCCCTCTCCTCTTACGCAAGACAGTTTCTGGGACAGATGGAAAAGCCCGATGTGGAGAAGATCGAGGGCCTGCCCCCGACCATTTCCATCGACCAGAAGTCGACCAGTCACAATCCCCGGTCTACGGTGGGAACGGTGACGGAAATCTATGATTACTTCCGCCTGCTCTATGCAAGGGCGGGCATTCCCCACTGCCCCAACTGCGGCCGGGAAATCCACAGGCAGACTGTGGACCAGATGGTGGACCAGATCCTGACCCTGCCCGAGCGCACGCGGATTCAGCTTCTGGCTCCGGTGGTGCGCGGCCGCAAGGGCATGCATGAGAAGCTCTTTCACTCGGCCCGGAAGTCCGGCTATGTCCGTGTCATCGTCGATGGAAACCCCTATGACCTGTCTGAGGAGATCCCGTTAGAGAAGAATATCAAGCACAATATCGAGATTGTAGTGGACCGGCTGGTGGTCAGAGAGGGGATTGAGAAGCGCCTGACCGATTCTATTGAAAATGTCTTGAAGCTGGCAAACGGCCTCATGATCGTCGATGTGATCGGGGGAGACCCGATTCGCTTCAGCGAGTCCTACTCCTGCCCCTACTGCGGGATTTCCATCGATGAGATAGAACCAAGAACCTTCTCCTTCAACAATCCCTTCGGCGCCTGTCCGGAGTGCTTCGGCCTGGGTTACAAGATGGAGTTTGATGAGGACCTGATGATTCCGGACAAGAGCCTCTCCTTCAATGAGGGCTGTGTGCAGGCCACGGGATGGCAGTCGGCCAACGACGGCAAGTCCTTTACCAATGCCATTCTAAAGGCCCTGTCCAGGGACTATCACTTCTCCCTCGACACCCCCTATGAGAAGTTGCCCAAGAAGATCCGGGATATGTTCATCAAGGGCTTCCCAAAGAGTGTGAGCGTGCACTACAAGGGGATGCGGGGCGAGGGTGATTACGACATCCGCTTCGAGGGCCTCATTGCCAATATGAACCGTCGCTACCGGGAGACCGCATCCGACAGCATGAAGGCGGAGTACGAGACTTACATGCGCTTTAGCGACTGCCCGGTCTGTCACGGGCGGCGGCTCAAGCAAGAGGCTCTGGCGGTCACCGTGGCCGGCAAGGACATCTATGAGATGACCAATCTGCCGGTGCGCGATCTGGCGGCCTTCCTGGGGGGAATCGATGGTCAGCTGACCGCCCAGCAGCATAAGATCGGCGATGTGATCCTGAGGGAAATCCGCGGCCGGGTGGGCTTCCTCAACGATGTCGGTCTGGACTATCTGTCCCTGGGCAGGGCGACGGCCACCCTGTCCGGAGGAGAGGCTCAGCGGATTCGCCTGGCTACCCAGATCGGATCCGGCCTGGTGGGAGTCGCCTATATCCTGGACGAGCCCTCCATCGGTCTGCACCAGAGGGACAATGACAAGCTCCTGGCCTCCCTGCGCGGGCTGCGGGACCTGGGGAATACCCTGATTGTCGTGGAGCACGACGAGGATACGATGCGGCAGGCGGATTTTTTGGTGGACATCGGCCCGGGAGCCGGGGAGCACGGGGGAAGTCTTGTGGCTGCCGGCAGCGTCGAGGATATTATGAGGGCGCCGGAGTCGATCACCGGGGACTATCTGGCCGGACGGCGGAGGATCGAGCTCCCGGATGAGCGCAAGAAGCCCAGCGGAAAGCTCAGAATCAAGAGGGCGGCCGAGCATAATTTAAAGAATATCAATGTGGAGATTCCCCTGGGGATTATGACGGTTGTGACCGGAGTCTCTGGCTCCGGCAAGTCCTCCCTGGTCAATGAGATCCTATACAAGGCACTGGCCAAGAAGCTCAACCGGGCCCGCCTGGTCCCGGGCAAGTACGGGAAGATCGAGGGAGCGGAACAGCTGGACAAGATCATCGATATCAACCAGTCACCCATCGGCCGGACGCCCCGGTCCAATCCTGCCACTTATACGGGGGTCTTCGATATGATCCGGGACCTCTTCGCGGGAACGGCGGATGCCAAGGCCCGGGGCTATAAGAAGGGACGCTTCTCCTTCAATGTCAAGGGAGGCAGGTGCGAGGCCTGCTCCGGGGACGGAATCATCAAGATCGAGATGCACTTCCTGCCGGACGTCTATGTGCCCTGTGAGGTCTGCGGCGGCAAGCGCTATAACCGGGAGACCCTGGAGGTCAAGTACAAGGGCAAGAGCATCTATGATGTGCTTGATATGACGGTGGAGGAGGCGCTTAGCTTCTTTGCCAATGTCCCCAGCATTCGCAGGAAGATCCAGACCCTCTATGATGTCGGCCTCGGCTATTTGCGCCTGGGCCAGCCCTCCACGGAACTGTCCGGAGGAGAGGCTCAGAGGATCAAGCTCGCAACGGAGCTGTCCAAGCGGAGTACGGGCAGGACCATCTATGTGCTGGATGAGCCGACGACCGGCCTGCATTTTGAGGATGTCAATAAGCTGGTCAAAATCATGCGTCAGCTCACCGAAGGCGGCAATACGGTTCTTGTCATTGAGCACAATCTGGATGTGATCAAGTGCGCGGACTACATCATCGATTTGGGGCCTGAGGGCGGAGACGGAGGCGGCAGGGTCATCGCCCAAGGGACGCCGGAGGAGATCGTCCATGTCAAGGGCAGTTATACCGGACAATACCTGGCCCCCTATCTTCAGGGGTGATGGAGCAAGAAAGCCCCACCTGCGCAATATTTGCAAATAAATAAGCAAGTTTGCGGATCGCATCTCCGTATGTGGGATGCTACGATTGGACCATTCAGAATATTCAGGAAGCAGTTCTTATGAGGAGGCAAGAATGAATCAGGAAGAGTTCATGCGGGAGCTGGCAGACATCAAAGTCTGCCCTGTTGTTGTCATTGACCGGGCGGAGGACGCCCTTCCTCTGGCTAAAGCTCTGGAGGCAGGGGGACTTCCCATGGCGGAGGTCACCTTCCGCACGGAAGCGGCTGCCGAGTCCATTGCCAGAATTGCTGAGGAGCTTCCGGGAGTGACCGTCGGAGCCGGCACGGTTCTGGATAGAGACCAGTGCGCAGAAGCGGTTAAGGCGGGTGCACAGTTTATCGTGTCCCCCTCTTTCTCTGACGAGGTTGCCCAGTACGCTCTCGGCCATGGTGTTGCCTACTGCCCCGGGACCTGCACGCCCACGGACATCACACACGCCCTCCGCTACAACCTCCCCATGGTCAAGTTCTTCCCTGCAGAGGCTTATGGCGGCTTAAAGACGATCAAGGCGCTCGCCTCTGTCTTCCCTCAGGTGAAGTTCATGCCGACCGGCGGTGTAAATCCGCAGAATGTCAAGGATTACCTGGCTTTCGATAAGATTATCGCAGTTGGCGGAACCTGGGTCTGCAAGAAGGACATGGTTCAGGCCGGGGATTGGGACGGAATTCGCAAGGCCTGTCAGGAGGCCCGTGAACTGACCCGATGAAGCGGACTTGAAGGACAGGGTTGTTTTTGCACAAGTGCACATGAGAGATGTGAACTTTTTGTTCGTTTGCCTCGGACCCGTCCGGTCCGAGGTTTTTTGCATATCCGGGGGGACAGATCGGACCCGGCCCGCAGAAATATGCCGAAGCGGCCCGGGCCTTGATTGAAATACGCAGATGATTCGCTATAATATTTAAGTAATCCGCCCGTTTGGCGCGGATGAGAGAAGAATGAAGCAAACGGCCGGATCCGCGACACTTTCGGAGCGCTTTTCTCGGCCTGTCGATAGAAGAATGGGGAAGGAGTCAGCATGCATTCAACGGATATCGGAATTGACCTTGGTACGGCCAGTATTCTTGTATATGTCAAGGGCAAGGGGGTTGTGCTCAAGGAGCCCTCGGTGGTCGCATTTGACCGCGACACCAATAAGATCAAGGCGATCGGCGAAGAGGCCCGTCTTATGATCGGGCGCACGCCCGGAAATATTGTGGCCGTTCGTCCCCTGCGCCAGGGAGTCATTGCCGATTATACAGTCACGGAAAAGATGATCAAGTATTTCGTCCAGAAGGCCATCGGGAGGAGAACTTACCGCAAGCCCAGGATCTCGGTCTGTGTTCCCTCGGGTGTGACGGAAGTTGAGAAGAGGGCGGTTGAGGACGCGACTTATGCGGCCGGGGCCAGAGAGGTGGCTATCATTGAGGAGCCCATTGCAGCTGCCATCGGCGCGGGGATTGATATCTCCAAGCCCTGCGGGAATATGATTGTTGATATCGGAGGCGGCACCACGGATATTGCGGTGATCTCTCTTGGGGGGTCTGTGGTCAGCACATCCACCAAGATCGCCGGCGATAATTTCGACGAGGCTCTGGTGCGCTACATGCGCAAGAAGCACAATCTCCTGATCGGAGAGCGAACGGCAGAGGATATCAAGATCAAAATCGGAAGTTGCTATCCTCTGGCTGAGACAGAGACCATGGACGTCCGCGGACGGAATCTGGTGACCGGTCTTCCCAAGACCATTACGGTCTCATCCGAGGAGACGGAGGAGGCCCTGCATGAGCCGACGGTGCAGATTGTGGAGTCTGTGCACTCCGTCCTGGAGAAGACGCCGCCGGAATTGGCGGCTGATGTCGCAGACCGGGGAATCATCCTGACCGGAGGAGGGGCCCTGCTTCGCGGCTTGGAGCAACTGATGGAAGAGCGCACCGGCATCAATGCGATGACTGCCGAGGAGCCCATGACCTGCGTCGCGATCGGTACAGGTAAGTACGTGGAGCTTCTGAGCGGCGACAGGGTGACGGCAGATTGATCGCGCGATCCGACAAAGTGATCCTATAAGGAGTCCCACGCAGATGTCCGCTCCATAAGCGGGACTGAGCGTGGGATTTTTCTTGCCCCGCGTAAGAGAAGGGGGGCCTTTCTGCCGGCGAAGAGGAGCAGACATGGAAATAAGCGGATATGTAGGGCATATTATCTATCACAACGCAGAGAATGCCTATACAGTGATGTCCATCGTGGCGGGAGATACAGAAGAAGTAGTCGTAGGAGTGTTTCCCGGGATCAGCGAGGGGGAGAACCTGGTTCTGCAGGGAGAATATGTCACTCACGCCTCTTACGGGCAGCAGTTCAAGGCGGTCTCCTATGAGATCCGCCCGCCCGAGGACGCTGTAGCCATGGAACGCTACCTGGGCAGCGGAGCGATCAAGGGGGTCGGTCCCAAGCTCGCATCTCGCATAGTAAAGAAATTCAAGCAAGACAGCTTTCGGGTGATGGAGGAGGAGCCGGACCGCCTGGCCGAGATCAAGGGAATCTCCAGGAAAATGGCCATGGATATCTGCGAGCAGGTCATGGAGAAGCGGGATACCCGCGAGGCGATGGTGTTTCTGGATCGGTATGGAATCCACTCCAATCTGGCCATGAAAGTGTACAGGCAGTATGGGGCGGAAGTCTACAGCATTATCGCCAATAACCCCTACCGGATCGCAGAAGATATCAGCGGTGTCGGATTTAAGATCGCCGATGAGATCGCGTCCAAGCTCGGAATCAGCGCAAGCTCGGAGTATCGAATCCGCTGCGGCGTGCTCTATGTGCTGAACGGGGCGGCCCAGTCCGGCCATACCTATCTTCCCATGAGCATCCTTCTGCGGAATACGGCCCAGCTGCTGGGCCTGACATCCGAGGACATCGAATCCAACCTCATGAATATGGTCATGGAGAAGAAGATTGTGATTCGAGGCCGGGAGGACCCGCAGGTCTACGCCGAGCGATTCTATCACATGGAGGAAGAGACTGCAGGCATGATGCTGGCCCTGAACCGGAATTATCTCGTGGAGGATGAGCAGGTAGATGCTATCATCGCCGGGGCAGAGAAGAAGGAGCAAATGAAGCTGGACCCTCAGCAGAAAGAGGCGGTCACCACGGCAATTCGGCACGGGGTCTGTCTGATGACCGGAGGACCCGGAACCGGCAAAACCACAACGATCCGGGTGATGCTGAAATACTTCCTGGACCAGGGGTTTAATGTCCAACTGGCCGCGCCCACCGGGCGGGCGGCAAAGCGCATGACAGAGGCGACGGGCTGCCAGGCCAAGACCATCCATCGCCTTCTGGAAGTCGGCGGAGAAATCGGAGAGGATGGGGTGTCTCCGAATCGATTTGAGCGCAACCAGTTCAACCCGCTGGAGGCGGAGGTCATCATCATTGATGAGATGTCCATGGTGGATCTCCCCCTCATGTATGCTCTCTTAAGGGCGCTTGCCGACCGGACCCGTCTGGTCCTGGTCGGAGACACCAACCAACTGCCCAGCGTGGGGCCGGGCAATGTCCTGCGGGACCTGGTTGACTCGGGGGCATTTCCGCTGGTCCAGCTGGACAGGATCTTTCGCCAGGCAGAGGCCAGCGACATCGTTGTCAATGCGCACAAGATCAAGAGGGGAGAGCCGGTGATCCTGGACAACAAGAGCAGGGATTTCTTCTTCTTGAAGCGGGCGGATGCAGACCATATCATCAGCGTGATCCTGCAGCTGGTGCGAGACAAGCTTCCGGCCTATGTGGGGACAGAGAGTTTCGATATTCAGGTCTTAACCCCAACCAGGAAAGGCCTTCTGGGCGTAGAGCGATTGAATGAGATCCTGCAGAGATACCTGAACCCCGAGGGAGAGGAGAGCCGGGAGTGCCGCAGCGGAGAGAGGATCTTCCGTGAGGGGGATAAGGTCATGCAGATTAAGAACAACTACCAGCTGGAGTGGGAGGTCAGAAGCGCCTATGGCCTGGCCATTGACAAGGGGACGGGGGTTTTCAACGGGGACACCGGGATCATTGAAGAGGTCGATCACTTCAGCCAAAGCCTGACCGTCCGCTACGATGAGGACCGGCTCGTGACCTATCCCTTCAAACAGCTGGACGAACTGGAGTTGGCCTACGCCATCACGATTCACAAGTCCCAGGGGTCAGAGTATCCGGCGGTTGTCATTCCTCTCCTGGACGGCCCCCGCATGCTTTTGAATCGGAACCTGATCTACACGGCAGTGACCCGCGCCAAGTCCTGCGTCACCTTAGTCGGCAAGGAAGAAGTCTTTCGGCAGATGTGTGACAATAACACTCAGGCCCGCCGGTATGCAGGCCTCTGTCAGCGGATCCGGGAGAGGGCGGGGGATTTGCTGTCCTGATTTCGAAAAACTTAATAGTTTCTTCGGACCGGGAATGCTAAAATCATAGGTGAAAAGAGAGATGTGAGAACATCATTATGGAATGGAGATCCATCATCTATCCGCCCCGCTGTCCCGGTTGCGACAGGATCCTTCTTACGGAGGAGAGAACAAGGGGTTTCTGCGCCTCTTGTCTTGCGCAGATCATCCCGGCGGCAGAGCCCTGCTGCAAGATCTGCGGGAAACCCATCGAAGACGAGAGCCTGGACCGCTGCTCTGACTGCAGGAGAGAAGAGCACAATTTTGTCCAGGGAAAATCCCTCTTTGTCTACCAGGGCCCCATGAAGGAGGCAATGTATCGGTTTAAATATTCCCGGAGATTGGCCTACCGCAGGTCTTTTGCCGCGGAGGCGATCCGGCGGTATGCACCGGAGCGGATGCGCCCGGCGCAAAAGACGGCCGGAGATGGCTGGCTGGCCGGAAGCGGGGTTCAGCTGATCATTCCCGTGCCCATGCACGCGGCCAGGGAGAGAAAGAGGGGTTACAATCAGGCGGCTGTCTGGGGAGGGGGCCTGTCTGAGATGACAGGAATCCCCCAGGCCTCTCATTTATTGATCCGAACCAGAAACACAGCTCCGCAGAAGACCCTGACCCGGGAGAAGAGGCGGGCCAATCTGGAAGGCGCTTTCGCCCTGTCCGGGATGGGGGCTGCGGTGAGAGGTCGCCGCATCCTCCTGGTAGATGACATTTACACGACCGGAAGCACCTGTGACGCCGCAAGCCGGGTCCTGCTCGACGGCGGGGCGGAGGCGGTCTATCTTCTGACGATTTGTATCGGCCGGGGCGATGCTTGAGGCGTTCGTATGATATAATCGCAGAAGACTGGGTTTGTTATGAAAAGAAATGAAAGGGGCATTCTATGCTCAATGTCGATCGGGTCAGCTATATGACCAAGCTGGCGATGTTCGAGAAAAACGAACTGCGGGAATACGCCCGAACACAGGCATACACAAGAGATGATTACGTCCACACGAAAATCCTCCTGGCTTTGATCGCGGGGACTCTTTTCTATGCCATCGCTTATGGCGTCTGCATTGCGCTTCTTCTGGTCTTTGTGATCTCCAGAGTCAATTCCACGGCTCTGATTCTCATGGTGATTCTGGGACTTCTGGTCTACCTGGTATTCCTCTACTTCTACCTGCGCAATGTGGGACAGAGGGCCAGAAAGCACTACAACGAGGGCATGGAGAAGCTGGCCTATTTCAAGGACCAGCTTGAGGGTCTGGCAGAGATTTATCAGAGGGAGGAAGAATGAAACCGTTAATTCAATTGGAATCCCGCATCAACAGTCTGATCAGCCGGCACGAGTGGGGGGCCATTCGCCTCATGCGCGGGGCTCTTACCCTGGCCAGCCTTCTGGTCATCAACAGTTATTTCGGTTATCTGCCCTACTTCGGATCGCCGCTCATCATCATCGGGCTCACCATCTTCTGTGCCCTGATCCCCTTGAGCGCAAGCTCCCTTGTCATTATGGGGCTACTGCTCCTGGAACTCTTTGCCCTGTCGACCCAGGTCGGCCTGGTGGGGCTCGGCCTGTTTCTGGTCGCCTTCTTTATCACGAACTTCTATGGGGCCAAGCACATCCATAACATTGTTCTCCTGCCCCTGACCTATCCCCTGCAGATCCCCTATGCCCTGCCCATGATCTCGGCCCTGACCGGGGGCATCCAGGAGGTGACCGGCATTGTCAGCGGGGGTATCCTGTCCTATTTCTTCCTGGTTGTCAGAAGGAATTCCTCACTCCTCATGGAGGGCGGCAAGGGGGGGCAGATCCCGGGGCTTCTGATGAGCAATATGTTCAGCAACAACCTCTTCTACTTCTATATGGCGGCGCTCATGCTCATGTTCATGGTCACTTACACGGTCAGGGAGCGGGCGGTGCACCAGAGCTGGCGTTTGGCGGTGGCAAGCGGGATTCTGACAGAATTTCTGATCATGATGGTGGGATACCTTCTGACCGGCAATAAGGGACGCATTATCAGCCTCTGTGTCGTCAATGTCATTCTCTTCGCCCTGGGCATGGTGCTCAGCGTATTTATCAAGAATCTGGATTACAGCCGGGTGGAGAGAGTCAACTTCGAGGATGACGAGTATTTCTATTACGTCACTGCGGTGCCGAAGATCCGCCTGGCGGAGGAGAAGAAGCAAATCAAGCGTATCACCCAAGGACCGGATGAGGAGGAGGCCGAGCAATGAGTCGGATCCTGGACAGTATTTACGGGAGATTAACCGAGTATTTTGGCACCGGCCTGCCCGGCGTCAATGTGACGGATGTGATCGAGATCCTCCTGATCGCTCTCTTTCTATATAAGTTGTTGATCTGGATCAAGAACACCAGAGCCTGGATGCTTTTTCGAGGCTTGATTGTCATTGTCATATTCTTTCTTCTGGCTGCCATCCTGCAGATGAACACCATTCTCTGGCTGGGCGAGCGCCTGATCAATGCCAGCGTGATCGCCCTGGTGGTTGTCTTCCAGCCGGAGCTGCGTCGGGCTCTGGAGACCCTGGGAAGGAATGACCTGCGCAGAGTCTTAGAGGCCCTTCGAATTACGAAGGCCAATCCCAAGCGCTTTGGAGATAAGCTGATTACGGACTTGACCAAGGCATCCTTTGCCATGGGAGCCGTCAAGACGGGAGCTCTGATTGTCATCGAGGGAGATGTGCGGCTGACGGAGTATATCCGGACGGGAATTGATCTGGACGCCCTTGTCACAAGTCAGCTCCTGATCAATATCTTCGAGAAGAATACCCCCCTGCATGACGGGGCTGTGATTATCCGCGGCGACCGCATCGTGGCGGCGACCTGCTATCTGCCCCTGTCTGAGAATATGGATTTCTCCAAGGACCTGGGCACCCGACACAGGGCGGGGATCGGCATGTCCGAGGTCTGTGACGGCCTGGTCATCATTGTCTCTGAGGAGACGGGGGCCGTTTCCGTGGCGAGGTCCGGTCAGCTCAAGCGAAATCTGACTCCGGACCAGCTGCAGGAGGAACTGGCCCGCATGCAGGCCCTGCAGGATCCGGCGGGGACAGAGAGGGAGCCGGATCGAGCGCCGGTAGACCTGGCCAGGGCGGCCGGGGGAGACACAAGCCGCATGAGGCCGGTGAAATCCCATAAGAAGGAGGCAGATCATGGTCAATAAACTGAAAGACCTCTTTCTGAAGAATATCGTCATCAAGCTGCTGGCCCTCCTCTTCTCCATCCTCCTCTGGTGGATGGTCACAAGTGTCAGCGATCCGATTCAGTATAAATCCTTCTCCGTGCCTGTGACCATGCAGAATGAGGCGTCTCTGACGGCGGCCGGCAAGTACTACACGGTATTGAAGAATTCCGACACAATCAGCGTGCGGGTATCTGCCAAGCGCTCTGTCATCGACCGGCTCTCCAGCGCTGATTTCACGGCGACGGCAGACCTGTCCCGCATTGAGAACAACAGCCAGGTCCCGGTTGAGATAACGGTCAATCGCTATGCCAATCAGGTTGCTGTCGGAGCCAAGAACTACTATGTCGACGTCAAGGTGACCAGCGCCAAGACGGCCCAGTTTACGATCGAGGCCAAAACCGTGGGAACTCCGGCCGATGGCTACGCTTTAGGTGAGATCAAGTCGGAGCCCGGCGTCGTGACCGTCAGCGGACCGGAGGACATCGTCTCTTCCATCGCCTCTGTTGAGGCCGGTCTGGATGTCAGCAAGGCCAATAAGATGGTCACGAAAAACGTCGCGCTCAGGTACTTAAACAGCGACGGAGAGGCCGTCGACACAACCAACCTGACGACATCCGTCCGCTCTGTGGACGTGAGCGCTGAAGTCTTTGCGACCAAGGCGGTTCCGATCACGGTGAAATATTCAGGCAGTCCTGCCAACGGGCTCAAGCTGGTCAGTGTCACGGCGGCGCCCGAGAGCATTCAGGTTATGGGCAATGCGGCCGATCTGAATAAGCTGACCGGGATCACGATCCCCGCCTCTGCCGTCGATCTGTCCAAGATCACAGCGACCGGTGAAATTTCCGTGGACATCACGTCCTACCTGCCAAGCGGCATCAAACCGGCGGACCCCAACCAGAGCAAGGTGTCCGTCATCGTAACGCTGGAGGGGCAGGTGACCAGGCAACTCCAGGTTCCGACCGCCAATCTGATCATTCGGAACCTGTCCGGCCGATTTCAGGGGAGATTTGGCGGAGACTCTGTCACGGTCGCCGTCACAGGAAGCGAGTCCGAGATTAACGGTCTGAGCGCCGAGAATATCACGGGAAGCGTCGATGCCAGCGGACTCTCCGAGGGAAGTCATATTGTCAGCGTCAAGCTGAATCTGAAAGAGGATATCCTGGTGCCGGCCCTCACGACCAAGCTGGTGATCAGCAAGCAGTAGGACAGGGACGGACTTTTGGGGAGTTGGCAAAGAGATACAAGAGGTTATAAGCGATGGTTCATCAGACAGTCGAAATTGTAAACCCGGAGGGAATGAAGATCGGGCCGGCCGGCAAATTCTGCGAGCTTGCCATGCGTTATCCGTGCCATATTGAATTTCACCTGGATGACAACATCCAGTCCAATGCCAAGAGCATGCTCTCTATTCTGGGGGCCGGGGCGCAGTTCGGAGATGTCATTGACATCATCTGTGACGGAGAGGATGAGAAGGAGGCGCTGGCCGCCCTGGTTGGCCTGGTCGCGGGAGGCTTTTCCGACCGGGAGGAGGAATCCAAGTAAGATCAGGGCAGCCTCTCCCGGGATGGGCTTTCTGCAGGAGAGAGGGTCTGATGTGCTATAATAGGGGCATCTTGCCGGAGGGAATCCGGGAGATCCGGGGAACAGAGATCCGGGACAAAAGACGTGAGATAAGGAGAATGCAATGGTTAAGAAATATGATTATCTTGTGGTAGGAGCGGGACTCTTCGGCGCGACTTTCGCCTATGAGGCCAAGAAGAGAGATAAGACCTGCCTTGTGATCGACAAGCGGGACCATATTGCCGGAAACATCTACACCAAGGAGGAAGAGGGGATCAACGTGCACATCTACGGGGCCCATATCTTCCACACGTCCAACAAGGAGATCTGGGACTACATCAATCAGTTCGCCGAGTTCAATAATTACATCAACAGTCCGGTTGCCGTATACAAGGATGAACTCTACAACCTGCCCTTCAACATGAATACCTTCTCCAAGATGTGGAATATTAAGACGCCGGCGGAGGCCAAGGCCAAGATCGAGGAGCAGATCGCCCAGATGGACATCAAAGAGCCCAAGAATCTGGAGGAACAGGCCCTGTCCCTTGCGGGCAGAGATGTCTATGAGAAGCTGATCAAGGGTTATACCGAGAAGCAGTGGGGACGGGACTGCAAGGACCTGCCCGCCTTCATCATCAAGCGTCTGCCCTTCCGCTTTATCTATGACAATAACTACTTCAATGACCGCTTTCAGGGCATTCCCATGGGCGGTTATACGCAGATCATCGAGAAGATGCTAGCGGGAATCGATGTGAAGACCTCAGAGGACTTCTATGATCTGCGCAAGACCGCTTCAAAGGACGCTGCAGGGACCTATACCGCCAGACTGTCTGACGGCTCCGAGGTCAGCTATGACAGGATCCTTTTCACGGGACAGATTGATGAGTATTTCGACTCCAAGTTCGGCCCCTTGGAGTACCGGAGCGTTCGCTTTGAGACAGAGACGCTCGACATGGAGAATTACCAGGGCAATGCCGTAGTCAACTACACCCAGAGAGAAGTGCCCTACACCCGAATCATTGAGCACAAGCACTTTGAGTTCGGCAAGCAGCCCAAGACCATCATTTCCCGTGAGTACTCAACCGAGTGGAAGCCCGGAATCGAGCCCTACTACCCCGTCAATAATGACAGGAACAATGCCCTCTATGAGAAGTACGCCAAAGAGGCGGCAGCGGAGGGAGATGTGATCTTCGGCGGCCGTCTGGGCCAGTACAAGTATTACGATATGGATAAGGATCTGGCGGCTGCCCTCGACTGCGTTCAAGAGGAGTTCGGCGAGTAAGCGTCGGATTTGATCTGTCTGAGGCAGCGGAGGGGTTAGCTATGCAAAATGTGCGAGGCATCAACAGACAGACATGGAAGTACGTCTATCGCGCTTTCTTTGATGTGCTCATGGTGCTCATGTTTACCTGGACTTTTTCCTTCTTCTGGAGGGTCCGTCTGAACATGCTTCAGTCCATCGCATTCTTAAATAAGGGAAACTTATTAATCGAAGGCATCTATGCGCTTTTGAGTTTCTCCTTCATCATGGGCCTGGGCGGGTTCGGTTTCGGGCGAGGACGCAAATCCGCTCTTCTGATCGGCCAGGCGGTGGCCATGTTCATGACCAACCTTGTTGCCCTAGGCATCACCACCCTGGTGGTCGGACAGGTACAGTACATCCAGTATATTCTGGGCCAGTACCTGGTCATCATGCTGGTCAACCTGTCAGAGCTCCTGGTCTACACCATCATTGTCACGGACCTCTACCGGCTTATCTTCCCCCCTTTTGAGATCCTGCAGATCTACGGCAAGTACCGGAACACCCTGCCGCACAAGATGAACTTGAGAGATGACAAGTACCATATTGTGGACTCCGTCTCCTACACAGAGGACCTGGCCGAGATATTCACCCGGATTAAGCGCTATGACGCGGTCCTGATCAATGACATTCCGTCAGAAGTCAAGAATAAGATCCTCAAGTATTGCTTTGACCTGGACAAGAGGGTCTACTTCACGCCCAAGATCTCCGACATCCTGGTCAAGTACTCCGCAGAGGTCAATGTGGTGGACACCCCCCTCTATCTCTGCAGGAACCTGGGCATGTCGCTGCCCCAGCGCTTCGTCAAGCGCCTGATCGATATCTGCCTGTCCGCCATCGGCATCCTGATCAGCTCGCCGATCATGCTTGCGGTTGCCATAGCGATCCGCCTCTACGATCACGGTCCCGCAATCTACAAGCAGGTCCGCTGTACCAGAGGGGAGAGAGAATTTCAGATGTTCAAATTCCGGTCGATGATCCAGAATGCGGAGCAGGACGGCAAGGCCCGTCTGGCCGCCGAGCACGATGACCGGATAACGCCCGTCGGTAAGTTCATCCGGGCCACCCGTCTGGATGAACTCCCCCAGCTCTTCAATATCTTTATGGGAGACATGAGCATCGTGGGCCCCCGCCCGGAGCGGCCGGAACTCATTCGGGAGTACCAGGACAGTATTCCGGAATTCGCTTATCGAACCCACGTGAAGGCGGGACTGACCGGCTATGCCCAGATCTACGGCCGCTACAATACCACTTCCTATGACAAGCTCAAGCTGGACATCATCTATGTTCAGCGCCAGTCGCTGATCCTAGACTTACAGCTGATTCTCATGACGATCTGCATCATTTTCATGAAGGACTCCACCCAGGGACTGGAAGAGGGAGCCACCAACGCCAATGTGCTCGGGATGAGAACGGATGAAGGAAAGCAGGAAGATAGGGCGGCAGAGGCCGTTTCCAATGAGCAGGATGCGGACGCACTGCCGACCGGTGAGGAGAAGTAGATGAAATTTAGTCTTCTCATGTCCGTCTACGGACAGGAAAAACCCCAGTATCTGAAAGAGGCCATCGCCAGCGCCATGGACCAGACCCTCCCCCCGGAGGAGCTGATCCTGGTGGGGGATGGCCCTCTGCCTGCCCGCCTGTCTGCGGCGGTGACAGAACTCTGCAGGAAGTATCCGGCCATCTCCTATGTGCCCCTGGCCAAGAACGTGGGCCTGGGAAGAGCCCTGGCGATCGGCCTCAAGCACTGCTCCTATGACCTGGTTGCCCGGATGGACACGGATGACATCTGCCTGCCCCATCGCTTTGCGCATCAGATGGCCTATCTGGCAGAACATCCCGAGTGTGCTGTCCTGGGAGCCTGGATCGAGGAGTTTGAGACGGACCGCCCTGGGGAGGGGCGGATCAAGAAAATGCCGATGACAGCGGAGGAAATCCTCTCCTATGGGAGGTTTCGAAATCCAATCAATCACATGACGGTTGTCTTCCGCAGGGAGAGGGTGGAGGCCGCCGGGGGATATCGCCACGACCCCCTCTTAGAGGACTATGACCTCTGGCTTCGCATGCTGGCCGCAGGAGACCGCTTTTACAACCTGCCCGAGGTGCTTGTGCGGATGCGGGTGGAGGACTCCACCTACAAGCGCAGAGGAGGACTGGCCTATTTCCTCCACTACCTGCAATTGCGCAGGAGAGAGAGAGAGCTGGGCCTCCTGTCAGGTCTCTCCTATGTCAAGGCCGTCCTGATAACGGCCCTCATAACCCTTGTTCCAAAGACGCTCCGTAAGCTGGTCTATCAGAGAGGATTACGCCGATGAAAATACTGACCGTTCTTGTCCCGGCCTACAATGTCGAGGCTTATATTGACCGCTGTCTGTCCTCCCTGTGCCTGGCGGATCCGAAAGACATGGACCGGCTTGAGGTCCTCATTGTCGATGACGGGGGCGGGGACGGAACAAGAGACCTGGCCCTGAAATACTGCGAGAAGTACCCGGACAGCTTCTTCTTCTGCCACAAGGAGAACGGGGGCCACGGTTCGGTGATTAACTACGGGATCGAGAGGGCCAGGGGGCGCTACTTCAAGGTTGTAGATGGGGATGACTGGCTCTTAAGCCAGGCCCTGCCGGGGCTCCTGGACCTCCTGGAGAGAGAGCCGGCGGACATCGTCGCATCTCCCTATCGCTGCATCGAGGACCGGACGGACCGACTCCTCTCCTCAAAGGCCCCCACCGAGCGGGAGGAGAATTACGGTCACAGGATAAGCTTCGACAGCGGCCGGGTGGACCTTGTCATCAAGATGCATGCCATGACCATCAAGACCTGCCTCCTTCAGGGGATGAAGCAGCGGATGGACGAACACTGTTTCTATGTGGATGCCGAGTACATCGCCTATCCCATTCCCCTGGCCGAGGATGTCTATTATGACCGGAGTGAGGTCTACTGCTACCGGTTGGGTAGGGGAGGCCAGTCCATGAACTTAAAGAGCATGCAGAGGAATCATCGCATGCACCGGAGGGTCTTCGACAGCCTGGCGGACTTCTATGAGGGCCTGCCGGAGATGAGCAAGGCCAGGCGCTCCTATATCGCGCGATGCTGCGCGCAGGTTCTGGAGAACGAGTTTCAGATCTATATCAGCATGGGAAATCGCTTTGCCTCTATAAGCCGCCTCCGGTCCTTTGACCGCAGGGTCCTGAGAGAACATCCGGCGATCTATCGGGCGACGGACAAGAAGAGCATCCGCCTCCTGCGCGCCACCAATTACCTGGCCCTGCCCCTTGGTTATCTGGCTCTCAGGATCAAGAAACCAGCCGCTTTTTCCTGACCGAGGTCCATGCCGGCTGCGGGAAATCTTGTGCCGCCGCAAGTTGCTTATCACAGGTGCCTGGTGTATATTTACCAAGTTAGCCGCCATAAGCGCAGTGCGGGGCAAAAGGCCCAGGATAAGATTCCAAGACTCCGGGGAGCCGGAAGAAAGGTTAAGCATGAATCCGAATCAGAAAACACTGTTTGGATACCGGGATCTTCTGAAGGAGCTGGTATCGCGTGACCTTAAGCTCAAGTACCGCAGAAGTTTCTTGGGCTATGTGTGGAGTGTCCTAAACCCCCTCATGATCATGGTGATCATGTACATTGTCTTCTCGAATATTTTCCGCTGGGATATCCCCTATTATCCGGTGTATCTGATCTCGGGCCAGATGATGTTCAATTTCTTCAGCGCATCGACGACCCAGAGCATTTACTCGATTACGGATAACGCCAGTCTTCTGAAGAAGACCTACGTCCCCAAGTATATCTTTACCCTGTCGAAGGTGACGTCCGGGATGCTGGACTTCCTCTTCTCCCTGGGGGCTATGTTTCTGGTCATCGTTTTCACGAGAACCCCTTTTCACTGGTCCATGCTGGCCATTCCGCTGGTGGCGGCCCAGCTCTATCTCTTCTGCCTGGGCGTCGGCCTCTTCATGAGCGCGGCCAATGTCTTCTTTCGGGATATTCAGTACATCTACAGCGCCCTTCTGACAGCCTGGATGTATGCAACGCCGATCTTCTACCCCTTTGAGCTTCTGCCCGGGAATCTGAAGATCATCATCAAGCTGATCAACCCGCTCTACTCCTATGTGACCCAGTTCCGGGATGTGATCATCTACGGGCACTTGCCGGGCTATCGCCTCCTTCTGATGGGGCTGGGTTTCTCCGCCCTGGCTATGGCAATCGGAAGCTTCACCTTCTCTAAGACGCAGGATAGGTTCATTCTCTACATCTAAAGCGAGGCAGTAAGATGGAAGATTACATCATTGACGTCGATCATGTCACCGTCCGCTTCAATAAGGCATCGGAAAACATCGACAATCTGAAAGAGTATTTCATTAAATTGATCAAGCATCAGCTGATGTTTGAGGAGTTCTTAGCGGTCAAGGACGTCAGCCTCAAGGTCAGACAGGGAGAGGCCTGGGGCCTGATCGGGACCAACGGTTCCGGCAAGTCCACCATGCTCAAGCTGATCTCCGGCATCCTAAAGCCCTATAAGGGCAGTGTCAAGGTGGCGGGAACCATCGCCCCCCTGATTGAACTGGGAGCCGGACTGGACATGAATCTGACGGCCAGAGAGAACATCTATCTGGACGGGACGCTTCTGGGCCACAGCCGAAAGTTCATGGAAGACCACTTTGACGAGATCGTTGATTTTGCGGAACTCTGGGATTTCCTGGATATGCCGGTCAAGAACTATTCCTCCGGAATGCAGGCCAGAATCGGTTTTGCGATTGCGACCATTGTTCGTCCCGATATCTTGATCGTCGACGAAATTCTGGCGGTCGGAGACATGCATTTCCAGCACAAGTGCATGGAGCGGATGAATGAAATGCTGGGAGGGGGGACAACCCTCCTCTTCGTATCCCACAATATCGACGATGTGAGACGTATGTGTGACCACGCCCTCTGGATCGAGAAGGGACGGGCAATGATTGCCGGCGAGGTCAATGAGGTCTGTGACGCTTATTTTCAGTCCCAGCAGGAGTGAGCATGATATACATAGGGATATTCATCGCCTTCTTCGCCATCGCCTGGCTGGCAGATCAATATAAATTCACATGGGCAACCAAGGCGCAGCTTCTCTACAGTGAGACTGCGCTTCTTGTGCTTCTGGCGGGTCTTCGCAATAACAGCATCGGCCTGGATGCCGCAGACGGCTACCACCGCTATTTCAACTTCCTTCTGGTGGGGAAGGACCTGGGATCCTGGGTGGAACCGCTCTATGTGTGGATGAACAAACTGGTAATCTTCCTGGGAGGGAACTATCAGTGGATCCTGATCCTGACCGCCCTGCTCTGCGTCATCCCCATGGCTTACCTGTTCGAAAAATACACCGAGTATGCCCTCTGGGCCATGGCCCTGTACTATGGACTCTACTTCTATCACCAGATCTTCAATATTATGCGCCAGTGTATCGCCATGAGCTTCTGCTTCCTGGCGGTGGACATGATCCTCGATAGAAAATATATCAGGGCGGCCCTCTGTATGATCATTGCCGTCGGTTTTCACCAGACAGCCTGGATTTTTCTCCTGGGTCTTCTGATGATCTGGATCCGCTTCAGCTTCTGGCAGGCCCTAGTCATTTTCCTGGGAACTTATCTCTTCGGCTATGCCATGAATATGAGAACGATCCTCCTCTTTGTCCCACAGACCTACCAGCACTACTTCTTTACCGAGGGCAATGCCATGCGAAGCGGAGGATGGGATGTCCCCCTGCAGGTATTGGGGATCAATCTGGCTGTGCTGGTGGCCTGCTACGCCTGCCCCAGGGCTCTGAAGAATCCCTGGATGCGGATCCTGGCGGTGGGGGTGCTCGTCCTGAATCTGACGCAGAATATGACCCAGGGCTACCGCCTGGGCTACTACTTCCTCCAGGCACAGTGCCTGGCGATCCCCCAGGTCCTTCATGTGCCGCGGGAGAAGAACCGGCAGCTGATGACCCTGCTCTTTTTGATCATTGCCCTGGCTCTTTTTGCCAGCAACCTGTCCATGCAGTGGAAGAATTTGACCCCTTACAGGCTTTTCTTTATGCCATGAGGTGACTGTGATGAGAGAAAACCAAAGTCGAAATGGTCGCGCAATCAGCCTGACCGCCCTCTTTCGAGAGTATTGCATTCACTGGAAGGCCCTGGTTCTGGCCTGCCTGGTCCTGGGCAGCGCCCTGACTCTGACCGACTATCAGACCAGGATGGACGCCTATCATATCCAGGCGGCCAAGGCGGGAAGGGTCCAGAAATCAGACCTGGAGGCCCGTCTGTCCGCCTCGGAGAAGGGAGACGTCATGCGGGCGCTGGATCTGAACACCCACCTGCAGGAGCGGATCAACTACCAGAGACAGAGCCTGGTCAACCGGATTGACCCCTACCACGAGGAGTACCTGGAGATCCACTATCTGATCCCCTCCAAACTCAGCTCGGCCAAACTGGTATCGAGCCTCCGCTCAGAGGATTTCAAGAGCCGCCTGGCGGTACAGCTCTTCGCTAAGATCTATTCCCATTCGGACTCCCGCTATGTACAGGAACTGCTTGATGTCAAGATAGGAGACTTCGATGAACTGGGCGAGCTGGGGCTGACCATCGGAGTCAAGCTGACCGAGGAGTCCCTGCGGGGGGAGATCGTTGAGGTCATTGACGCCTATATGAAGGACAACTATCAGCTGGAGCACAGCACAGACCGGGAGACCATCCGGGTCGACCAGGACCTGGCCCGGTCCCAGGTAGAGGGGGAGGCCTTCCTCCTGCAGATGACCCAGCAGTCTCAGGAGCTCAGGGCCCGCCTGTCCGACGACCAGTCCAAGCTCTATCAGATGTACGTGGAGAACCGGCAGGATATCGTCACAAAGGCACCTGAGAAGCCAGGGCCCGACCCCCGTCAGTTTGTGATCGGCGCCTTCCTGGGGGCTATTGCCGACCTGGCCCTGCTCTGCCTTCGCCTGATGTTCTCCAAGACCCTGCGTGAGCCGGAAGAATTGCAGGAGATCTGGGATCTGCCGGTTCTGGGAAAGAGCATGCAGCGCAGTGGGCGGGGCCTCCGCAGACTGGTCTTCTCTAAGAGGACCTATCGCTATTTCCACGGCAGGGATGCGAGCGAAGCGACAGCCCTTCAAGATGCGACCCGGCAGATCTGCCGGTCCTGTAACCTGCGGGGGATTGACCGGCTGGAACTGATCCTGGTCGGAAAGACCATCGAGAAGGAGAATCAGAGGCTGACGCAAGCCCTGTCTGACAAGGGGATTCAGGTGGAAATTTGCGATATCGACAGCGCAAAGAGGAAGATCGGGAAGAGGCTTCCCGTGGTCCTGTCGGTGGCCGGAGGAGGAGCCCGCTACATGGAAATCGACCGGACCATGACCGATCTGGATGCGGCCGGGGCGGATGTCCTTGGGGCAATCTATGCCGAGGCCTGAGAGATGCGGTAAAATAGACAGTCCCGGCAGGGTGTGATAGAATTTTCAGAGATCATTTGAGCTTATTTGGGGCCGGAGTATAAGGAGGAAATATGACTTACGAAGAGGCGAGCAGACTTCTTGCGGAAAAGGGACAGGAAGCTGTTCTGGAGGGCTTTGATCACTTGAGCGCGCAGGAGCAGGAGACTCTGCTCGACCAGATTTCCAAGGTGGACTGGAATATAGTCGCCATGGCAGGCAAAGAGGAGAAGAAGGGGCTGGGAGAGATTCGCCAGCTGCCGACCGTGGATATCGACGAGATCGAGACCAGAAAAAGCGAGTTCACAGAGGCCGGACTTGCGGCAATCCGCCATGGAAAGGTGGGAGCCGTTCTGCTGGCCGGAGGCATGGGGACTCGTCTGGGCCTTGACAAGCCCAAGGGAGAGCTCAATGTCGGCATCAACAAGACCATTTACCTCTTCCAGCGCCTCATTATGAACCTGCAGGAGGTGACGGATATGGCGGGAACGACCCTGCCGCTCTACGTCATGACCTCAGAGAAGAATGATGAGGAGACGCGTCGTTTCTTCGCGGAGAACAACTACTTCGGCTATCCCAAGGAGGATGTGAGCTTCTACGTCCAGGAGATGGCGGCGGCGGTTGACTACCGGGGCAAGCTGTTAAAAGAGGCCCCGGGTCGTCTTGCGACCTCTCCCAATGGCAACGGGGGCTGGTTCTCCTCCCTGGCCAAGGCCGGGCTGACCGAGGATCTGCACCGGCGGGGCGTGGAGTGGCTCAATGTCTTTGCCGTCGACAATGTTCTGCAGCGGATTGCGGATCCGGCATTTATCGGAGCTACGATCCTGAGCGGGAAGAATTCCGGTTCCAAGGTAGTCCGCAAGGTGGATCCCTATGAGAAGATGGGAGTTATCTGCGCCGAGGACGGCGTGCCGGCTGTCGTCGAGTACTATGAGCTGACGCCAGAGATGGCCGAGGCCAGGGATGAGAAGGGCAAGCTCAAATACGCCTTCGGCGTCATCCTGAACTACCTCTTCTCAGTTTCCAAGCTGGAGGAAGTTATGGCCAGGAGCATGCCGGTGCATGTGGTCGAGAAGAAGATCCCCTATATCGATGCCGAGGGCAACTATCACAAGCCGGAGCAGCCAAACGGATATAAGTTCGAGACCCTGGCGGTCGATCTGGTTGCCATGATGGAGAATACTCTCCCCTATGAGGTGATCAGAGAGAAGGAGTTTGCGCCCATCAAGAATCTCCACGGAGTGGACTCTCTTGATTCCGCAAGGGAACTTCTGGAGAAGAACGGTATCGAGCTCTAAGAGTAAGGAGTCACCTATGTGTGGAATAGTCGGATATGTAGGACGTGACCAGGCGGCTCCCATTCTCCTGGATGGCTTGTCCAAGCTGGAGTATCGCGGATATGATTCCGCGGGAATTGCTGTCTGTGACGGAAGCCGGATTGAGTACCAGAAGGCGCCGGGCCGTCTCTCTGTTCTGCGCGAGCAGACGCATGACGGGGAACTGCTCCCGGGTCATACCGGGATCGGGCATACCCGCTGGGCCACGCACGGGGGACCCAGTCAGACCAATGCCCACCCCCATTTCAACGAGAAGAAGACCATTGCCGTTGTCCACAACGGAATTATTGAGAACTACCTCAAGCTCAAGGACAAGATGGAGAAGAGGGGCTATCACTTTGTGTCCGAGACGGATACGGAGGTGGTCGCTCACCTGCTGGATTATTATTATGACGGGAAGAACCCCCTGGAGGCAATTGCCAAGGTCATTCACCGGGTAGAGGGATCCTATGCCCTGGGCATCCTCTTCGTCGACCATCCGGACCGGGTGTATGCGGTCCGCAAGGACTCCCCCCTGATCGTGGGGGGCAGCAAGACGGGCAGCCTGATCGCCTCGGATGTGCCGGCAATTCTCAAGTACACCAGGGATGTCTTCTACATCCAGAATGATGAGATCGCTGTCCTCACGGAGAAGGAGATTCACTTCTTTGACGTGGACGGACAGGAACTTGCCAAGGAGCCCAAGCACATCGACTGGGATGAGAACGCGGCAGAGAAGGGGGGCTATGCCCACTTCATGCTCAAGGAGATGTTCGAGCAGCCCAAGACCGTGCGGGATACCCTGAGCCCGCGGATTGAGGGAGGTCGGATCAACATCGAGGAGCTGGGCCTCTCGGATGAGGATATCAAGAAGATCGAACGGATTCACATCGTGGCCTGCGGATCGGCGGAGCATACGGGGGTGACGGCTAAGTATATCTTCGAGGGAATGGCCCGGATCCCGGTCAATGTAGACCTGGCCAGTGAATTCCGCTACCGGAACCCCATTCTGGGAGAGCGGGATCTTGTGATCGTCATCAGCCAGTCCGGTGAGACAGCCGATTCCCTGGCCGCCCTGCGCGAGGCTAAGAACCGCGGCATCATGACCCTGGCCATTGTCAATGTAGTGGGTTCATCCATTGCGAGAGAGGCGGACAAGGTCATGTACACCTGGGCCGGGCCGGAGATCGCCGTCGCAACCACCAAGGCATACAGCGCTCAGTTGATCGCGGAGTACCTACTGGCCATTAAGTTCGCTCGTGTGCGAGACCAGATCGGCGATGCCCAGGTGTCTGCCTATATCGAGGACTTAAAGAGACTGCCCGATCAGATTGACCTTCTGCTCAACCATCAGAATCAGATACAGAAGTTCGCCAATCGCTATGTGGCGGCCAAGAGCGTCTTTTTTATCGGACGCGGCATCGACTACGCAATCTCTCTGGAGGGATCTCTGAAACTCAAGGAGATCTCCTATATTCACTCCGAGGCCTATGCGGCCGGGGAACTGAAGCATGGCACCATCAGCCTGATCGAGGAGGGGACCCTGGTCGCCGGTGTGGCCACCCAGGAGGACCTCTTTAAGAAGACCCTGTCCAATATGGTGGAGGTCCGCTCCAGGGGGGCCTTTGTTCTGGCGGTTACCAATGAGGGCAATACAGAGATTGAGAGGGCCGCGGATTACGTGATCTATATTCCAAGGACCAACCCCTATTTTACGAATTCCCTGGCGATTATCCCCCTGCAGCTTTTCGCCTACTATGTCTCAGTGGGCAAGGGACTGGATGTCGACAAGCCGAGAAACCTGGCCAAGTCTGTTACGGTTGAGTGATCGGCTGACCGGGCGGAGCAAGGCCAATGACCAAGTTTCAAGTATGAGGAGTATCAAATGGACCAGATCGCAGTATTAATCCCCTGTTACAATGAGAGCAAGACCATCGGCAAGGTCGTCTCAGACTTCAAGAAGGTCTTGCCTGAGGCGGTGATCTACGTCTACGACAATAATTCCAAGGACGGCACGGATGAGATCGCGAGGAAGGCCGGTGCGGTCGTCCGCTATGAGTACCAGCAGGGCAAGGGCAATGTGATCCGCCGCATGTTTCGGGATGTGGACGCAGACTGCTATATCATGGTGGATGGCGACGACACCTATCCGGCGGAGGCTGCCAGGGAGATGGCGGACAAGGTCTTGAAGCGGAATGCGGACATGGTGGTCGGAGACCGTCTGTCCTCCACGTACTTTGAGGAGAATAAGCGCCCCTTCCATAACTTCGGCAATTCTATTGTCAGAAGTTCCATCAACAAGCTCTTTCACACGAATATCAAGGATATCATGACCGGTTACAGGGCCTTCTCCTATCAATTCGTCAAGACCTTTCCCGTTTTGTCCAAGGGATTTGAGATTGAGACGGAGATGACCATCCACGCCTCCGATAAGAACATGTTCGTCGAGAATGTGGTGATCGAATACCGCGATCGCCCGGAGGGCTCCGAGTCCAAGCTCAATACTTACAGCGATGGCTTCAAGGTTCTGATGACGATTGCGAGACTTTTTCAGACCTATAAGCCCCTGGCTTTCTTCTCGATCATCGGCCTGATTCTTCTGGTCCTCGGAATCGGCTTCATGATTCCGGTCTTCGGGAATTTTATCCGAACCGGTATGGTCGCAAAGCTCCCGACCCTGATTGTGTCCGGCTTTGCCGTTATCGCAGCCGTTATCTCCTTCTTCTCCGGCCTGATCCTGCAGACCATAGCCAGAAAGAACCGACAGGACTTCGAGATGCAGTTGGTTCAGGCAGGAGAGCAGTATAAGAACTGCCATCGCTAAAGGCCGGTAAAGTCGGGCAGACCGCGGGCAGGATACAGGAAGAACTTTAGAAGAGGACCAAGCATATGGAAGAGAAGATACTCTCCTTAATTATCCCAAGTTACAACGCGGAGGCCTTTCTCCACAAGGGCCTGGACTCCTTCCTGATTTCCGAGGAGGCCAGAAAAAAGCTGGAGGTATGGGTGATCAGCGACGGGGCAACGGACCGCACCGATGAGATTGCCAAGTCCTATGTGGTTCAATATCCGGATACCTTTCATTTCTTCCGCAAGGAGAACGGAGGGCACGGATCCGCGATCAACGCCGGAGTAAAACTGGTACAGGGCAAATTCTTCAAGGTGATTGATGCGGATGACTGGGTGGATGCCGACGGCCTGGAGACCTTCATTGAAGAGCTGGCCAGCTGTGACAGCCAGGCCGTGATCAGCAATTACCGGGAGTACGATATCGCGAGCCGTCAATATACAGCCAGACATACCGACCTATCGAATTATCACAGGACTTATAGCCTGGCGGAGATCATGGACCAGTGGGACCGGGTCCACGCCTGCATGACTTTCTGGGGAATCACGTATCGGACGGACTTCTACCGGGAGCAGAATTATAAGCTCCTGGAGGGGGTCTTCTATGAGGATCAGGAGTACTCCACCATTCCCTTGAGCCGGGCCCAGAGGATCTCTTTCTCAGAGGCCTATGTCTACGTCTACCGTCTGGGTGATGTCAATCAGTCGGTCTCCGGGGAGAATCAGGTCAGACGGATCGGGCATCTGGCCAAGGTGATCAAGGCTCTGCAGGCCTTCGAGAGTCAGACGGACCGGCTCCCGGAGGGGGGATTTTCTTACTGGAAGAAGAAGACGAGCATGGTGATTGTGAGTTTCTATCAGATTGCCCTCCTGGTCAACAAGAACCGGGCCCAGGGGGAGAAGCAGGCTGACCAGCTCAACTGCTGGCTGGAGAAGACAAGCCCCATGCTTCTTGCTGCTGTTAGGAAGAAGTATCGAATCTTCATGCTCTTTCATCGAATTCACATGTCAGAAAGGGTTTATAAGGTCCTGGTTCCGCCCGTCCTTCGTCTTCTTCGCAGGATGAAAGTGTGGTAGAGAAGGGCTATCGTGTCTGAGGCAAATGAGGTTTAGGAGGAAAGAATGGAACAGTTATTGCAGAACATCATTTTCCCACAGAGTTCTGCCCTGGAGGGGAACTACGAGCTCTTCTATCTGGGCGGACGCGGTCTGTACGACATGGAGGAGGGCCGGTTGCGTCTTGCGGATTCCACGGTGACGGATTTCTGCAGTTATATGAATTCTTTCTCCCTGATCAAGTGGAAGGAGTACACCGCCGTCGGTGCCGTCCGTCTGTCCGTGCTTTTATCAGGAAGAGGTCAGGTGGAACTGGTCGGTTATCATTTGAATGTCAAGAGCCCGGTTCGCCAGACCTTCGGGGTTTATGACTTCGATTTTGCGGATCGGAGTGAGCTCTCGATTGATTTTCCCGAGAATGAGGAGATGGTCATCGGCTTTGAGCTCAGGGCCATCTCCAATGTGACGATCTACGGAGGAGCCTGGTATGGAAGCTACCGGGAGAGCCAGAAGAAGGAGGTCGTTCTCTCCATTGCGACGACGACCATGCGAAAGGAAGAATTCATCACTCGCAATATGGCTTCTCTGAAAGAGGAGATTCTTGATGCAGATGATGATATGAAAGACCACTTCTACATCCATGTGGTGGATAACGGCCGGACTCTGGATGCTGAGGCGATGAACTCCTGGCATCTGACGGTGCATCCCAACAAGAATACCGGCGGTTCCGGCGGTTACGCCAGAGGTATGATCGAATCCCTGGAGCAGGATCCCCCGGCGACCCATGTCCTCCTGATGGATGACGACGTCACAATTCAGCCGGAGAGTGTCAGAAGAACCTACCGCCTTCTCTCCTTCCTGAGAGATGAATATAAGGACTCCTTCATCAGCGGCGCTATGCTGCTCTATGAGGAGATGCAGTTCCAGCATGAGGATGTGGGGGCGATTCGCGACGCGTGCACACTGACCTCGCTCAAGGGCCTCTTTGACATGACGGAGAAGAGGAGCCTGCTCCAAAATGAGGAGGAGGCCTGCGGTTACGGACACCGCTACGCCGGTTGGTGGTACTGCTGCATTCCCGCCCATATGATTCGGGAGAAGGGATTGCCCCTTCCTCTCTTCATCCGTTTTGACGATGTGGAATTCGGGCTTCGCTGCAAGCCCAAATTCGTCACTATGAACGGAATTTGCATCTGGCACATGGGTTTTGCCGGCAAGTACAACCTGGCAATGGACCGCTATCAGATGTGCCGGAATCCCCTGGTGGTTGATGCGGTCGGGTCTATGCCCGCGACCATCAATGCGCCCGACTATGTCAG
Organism: Shuttleworthella sp.; assembly: GCF_057251025.1. Lineage (NCBI taxonomy): Bacteria > Bacillati > Bacillota > Clostridia > Lachnospirales > Lachnospiraceae > Shuttleworthella > Shuttleworthella sp. Next base: position 70,979 of record NZ_DBHIDN010000002.1, on the reverse strand, counting down.
GAAGGCCTTCCGGTCGGAGCTTCTCAAATTCAACTACAATGCCGCCGAATTGATCCTGCGCGCCTTTAAGGACTTCCTCAAGGGCCCCTCCTTCTTCCAGATTGACCAGGGAGAGAAGATCATCAAGGAGAATGTTCAAAAGAACGAGAAATATGAGCCCATGAATCACTGGCCGGAGATCGAGGTCAATTTCGTGGAGATCTTCGAGGACTTTGACAGAAAGCCCCTGGAGACACTCTGGTACCGTATTACCTTTAACGGACAGAGACTCTGGCCCTTTGGAACGCTGAAGAAGGGAATGATCCCGGTCTTCTTCTCAGATGTCTACCAGCCGGGGCGCTATGTGGGCCGGGATTCCATGCTGGCCGTAAACGTCGACAACAGGACCGCGGTCGAGCGTCATATGGATAAGGCGCGGTATCGGTCCCTGAAGAAGCAGTGGGATCAGGCTTACCGCTATTACAAGGCAAATCGCGCTTCGATTGTCAAAGCATACCAGGATGCGCAGCCTTACCTGGTATCGACCGACTTCTGGAAGAAGTATCTTGAAATCTGATTGAGGTGAGAAACATGGCAAAGACGCAGAGAGATCCCGGAGATGTAGTGAAGTCCAGGCGGAGAAGGCGGAAGGTCCTTCTGGTCTTCGAGATCATATTCTTCCTTTTGCTTCTCGCCGGCGCTTATGTCTTCTCCCGCGCGGGTCTGATCAAGTACAAGGAAATCAAGACAGAGAAGAACGAGGTCAGCGAACATGTTCAAGAGGCCATGTCCGGCTACACCAATATCGCCCTCTTCGGGGTGGACAACCGGACGGTGGGCAACTATGAGACGGGCAACTCGGATGCGATTCTGATTGCCTCGATCAATAACTCCACCAAGGAAGTCCGCCTGGTTTCCATCTATCGCGACACCTATCTGGACGTCAACGGCAAGCTCCTCTTCCGCAAGTGCAATTACGCGTACAACCATGGTGGCGTCACCTCTGCGGTCAATATGTTGAATCGGAATCTGGACCTGGAGATCAATGACTATGCCACGGTGGACTTCTTCGCCCTGGCCGACGCCGTCGACGCAGTCGGAGGAATTGACGTCAATATTGAGAGTAAGCTCATGGCCCAGGAGATCAATGAGCTGCAGATTGAGATCTTCAACGTCACCGGAAAGAGAGCCAGTGATCTGGGGGTTGGACAGCAGCATCTCAACGGGGCCCAGGCCCTGGCCTATGCCCGTGTCCGCCATCTGGAGGGGGGCGATTATGCCAGAGCCATGCGTCAGCGCGAGGTTGTCTCCAAGATGATCGCCAAGACCAAGACCATGAATGTGGCCCAGCTGGACCACCTGATTACTTCCGTATTCCCGCACATCGACACCTCCCTGTCTCTTGCGGATATGATCTCCATGGCAACGGCCATGAAGAGCTACAACCTGGTTGACACCAGCAGCTTCCCCAAAGATTTTGCCACGAGCAACATTCCGAATGGGATCGGCTGGGTAGAGATCCCGACAACACTGGAGACCAACGTCAAGAAGCTGCACGAGTATCTCTTCCAGGACCAGGAGTACACCCCCTCCGAGACCGTTTTGAAGATCTCAAAGCAGATCTCCAAGATCACGGGAACAACAGAAAAGAGCACGCAGAGCCAGGATAATAAGTATTGATGGAAGAGCCCAAGCAAGAAATTTTCGACCGTGCCGTCCGACGAATGACTTCCTATCGGTGCCTTCGCTGGTTTGCGCCTGTCTATGAATCCCACCGGCAATTCTGGCTCTATGCCCTTTTTGGCCTGGGAACCATTCTCTTAAGCATCAACTTTTACTTGATTCTGACGGAAGATGTGGGAATGCCGGTCATCCTGGCCAATTCGATTTCCTGGATCTTCGCGACGCTCTTCGCCTTCCTGACCAACCGCCGATGGGTCTTTATCAACCACAAGTGCGGGAAGGGGGCCTTTTTCAACCAGATGATCTCATTTTTTGCGGGGCGGTTTCTGACCCTGATTCTTGAGGACTGGCTTCTCTATTTTCTGGTGGATCATCTGGAGTTATCCAATACGCTGATGAAATATCTGGCCCAGCTGGTCATCATCGCAAGCAACTATTTTATCTCCAAGCTCCTGGTCTTCCGCAGGCGGCGCGCCTTGCGGGAGCTGATACAGGAGAAAATACACCAGCAAGAGGACTGCCATGAACATTGACAGCACCATTCACCTTAAGATCAATCTGCGGCGGGGCGTGGGGGCTCTGATCAAGGGGATTCTGATCGCCATCGCCTTCTCGACCAGGTATGTCAGCCCGGAGATGGGCTGGTACGGCAAGACCAATCCTCTGGTGGACGGCTTGACCCGGCTTCAGTTCTGGCTCAACGGATATGGCCCCGGGCCTGCTTTTATGGCAATCAGCGCGGCTCTTGTCATCTACTGGATGCGGGAGATCGGCTTTCGGTCCGCCTGGCAGAGGCACAAGGGACTCGTTCTCCTCTCCGTCTTATTCGGTCTGGTGAATGTCATGGGCATGTGCGTCTCCTATACGGGGGCTCTTCCGACCGGGCTGGGGCGTTTCTTCACAGCCTACTGCGTCCTCCCTGTCATCGGCTGGGCCCTGGTCTTCCAGATCGCAGGAAGGCTCTTGTACCTGGCCCTCGACCTCCTGAGCGGCAGGCGGGATCTGAAAGTCCGCTGGACCCATCGGGTACCGGCCTTCGCGCAGAAGGTCTGGACGCTCTATCGGGGGCATGTCTTCTGGTTCTCCTTTGTCCTGATTCTCATAGGCTGGCTGCCCTGGATGCTCATTTACTATCCGGGAAGCCTGGACAATGACGTCGCCTATCAGCTGGATACAGTTCTGGGAATTCTGCCCAAATCCAATCATCATCCCTGGCTGGCCAGCAATATCTTGGTTTTCTGTTTTCGACTGGGAAGAAAATTTGTCTCCGAGAATTTCGGGATCTTCCTCTTTATCGCGGTACGAAATCTGGCAATGGCCCTCATGTACGCCTGCGGGATTGCCTGGCTGGACCGGCGCCTGGGGCGGCCCAAGCTCTCTCTCGCAGCCATCTGTTTCTACGGCTTCCTTCCGGTATGGGGTGCTTACAGCAAGCACGCCTTTAAGGACACCCTGGGGATCGGACTCTTTGCCTTCTTCGTCCTCCTGACTGTCATGACGGTAGAGGAGCTGGGGCAAAAGAGGGTTCGCTATCGCACGATACTGCTTCTGGGCCTCTTTGGCTCTTTCGCATCTCTGATCCGCAATAACTTCATCTATTGTGTCCTTCCCACCCTCCTCGTCATCGGCCTGATCCTGCTTAGCCGCATGCGAGCCTGGAGACAGACTCTGGTCCTCCTGCTCGCCATCAGCAGCTTCTTCCTCTATAGCCAGTACATCTACCGGGTGGAGGGCGTCGCCAAGTCAGAAGGAGGAGAGGCCCTCTCTGCCTTCCTCCAGATGGAGGCCAGGACCATCATCAATCACAAGGACCAGCTGACGGAGGAGGAGAGGGGCTGGATTGATACCTTCATGGACCCATCCGTCTACGAGAAGGGAACCTACAATCCCCTGATTTCTGACCCCATCAAGGATAGACTTCGCTGGCAGAATCCGGGGGCGAACAAGGCCTTCTTAAAGCTTTGGATTTCTCTGGGGCGCAAGTACCCCATGGAGTATCTCGCGGCCTTTGTCGCCCAGTCCAACGGCTACTACGCATTTACGCCCCGACTGGCGGTTGACGCGGGCAATATGAACGCAAACCTCACAATCTTCGGCTGGATCGGCGCAGATTATCCCTTTTGGGGGATCTATGATATTCACTATCTCAAGCATACGGGGACACTTCGCAATATTCTGGACCGCTATGCCCGGGCGGCCGATCAACTGCCCCTGGTTGCCCTCTTGGACCAGTTGGCCTTCTACACCTGGTTCTATATTCTCTTCCTTGGCTATCTGCTCAAGAAGAAGATGTGGCTTGCTGTAGTCCCGCTGATCCCGGTTGCCCTCCTGATCATGACCTGCATGATCTCGCCGGTCAACGACTGCTTCCGCTATATGGCGGGAGCGGTTGCGGCATCGCCCCTGGTTTTGAGTCTCCTGCGAAGAGCAGAGTGAGGACGAAGCGGACCGATTTGCTGAGGAAGTGACGGATCCCTTCAATGCCTGTCGATTGGCTGAAAAATGTTTATTCTTCTGACAAAAAATGTTATTGTTCCTTATTTATTTGGACACAAATCAGACACAGAATATACGTAAGATGAAATGCAATCGGAGAAATTCATGAGAAGATAAGGAGTTCACATATGAGCGAATTCGAATGGGAGAATGAGGATCAGAAGACCGGACAGTCAGGGACGGAGAACGGGGCAAGATTAGATGTATATGTAGAGGAACCATCCGACCAGCCGACGGGAAATCCGGAGGAGACAGACAGCCGGGCCGGCCGGGCGGACGAGGCTTTGGAGGAGACGGACAGCCGGGCCGACCAAGCGGACGAGGCCCGGGAGGAGTTAGATAGTCAGGTTGACCAAGCGGACGAATCCCGGGAGGAGCCAGATAGTCAGGCCGACCAGCCGATTTATCAGTGGCAGCTGGCAGACGAGAGGAGGAGAGCGGGCAGCGCTTATGACAGTTACCGAGGCCCCTCCTTTGCCGGGGGAGCTGAAGGAATCGGCGGGAACAAGAAGAGCAAAAGCAGCAAAAAAGAGGGCTTCTGGGGGAGGGTTGTCGCAGCAGCCGTCGTGTTTGGCCTGCTGGCAAGTCTTGTTTTCTCGGGGACAAATTACCTGACGGCAAGGCTGGGCGGCAAGACGAAAACCGTGGCGACGGTCAACTCCTCTTCCGGCCCTCTCTCTCAGACAACAGTGACGGACGGCGGGACGACGGACGTATCCACCATTGCCTCCAACGTCATGCCGGCCATCGTTCAGGTGACCAATGTGTCGATTGAGCAGTACCGGAATATCTTCGGGAGGAGCCAGGACAAGCAGTCTACATCCGCCGGTTCGGGGATCATCGTATCTCAGGATGACACTTATACCTATATCGCGACCAATAACCATGTGGTTGCCAATAGCAGCGAGCTGACCATCACCTTTGTGGACGGAAAGACGGCATCCGCCCAGGTGGTTGGAGTAGACAGCCAGCACGATCTGGCTGTGGTCAGGGTGAAGACATCGGACCTGGATTCTTCCACGGTATCCGCAATTAAGGTGGCAACCCTGGGAGACTCAGACTCTGTCAAGGTCGGCCAGAGCGCGATTGTTATCGGCAACGCCCTGGGCTACGGTCAGTCCGTGACGACCGGCGTGATCTCGGCCAAAGACCGGGAGGTCACGCTCAAGGACGACTCCGGCAATACAATCAGCAATAAGCTGCTCCAGACCGATGCGGCCGTGAACCCGGGGAACTCCGGCGGAGCCCTGCTCAATACCAACGGGCAGGTAATTGGGATTGTGTCTGCCAAGTATTCCGATACCTCCGTCGAGGGGATGGGCTATGCGATCCCTATTTCTCAGGCGAAGACGATCATCGATGACCTCATGAAGAATGGGAGCAGGTCTTCTTCCAATCAGTCATCCGGCTCTTCGAGGAAGAATCCCTCCGACAAGTCCTCAGGAAGTCTCCCCTCCGGCAGCACCTATCTGGGTATTGTTGGCGCGGATATCAGTTCCAATCAGGCCTCTTTGTACAATGTCCCAAAGGGAATATACATCTCCCAGGTGAGTGATGGGGGCCCGGCGCAGGCGGCAGGCCTCGCGAAGGGCGACATCATCACCGCGGTGGACGGAAAGTCCATTGAGAGCATGCAGGACCTAAAGGGCATCATCTCAGGCAAGGCGGCCGGCGATCAGCTTAAGATTACTTTCGCCTCCCGGGAGGATAACTACGAGAGCAAGACCGTAACCGTGACCCTGGCGACCGTACAGTGAAAGGGAACCGGAGCAAAGTTCATAGGGCGTTCTAAGAGGAGTTCTATCGCACGGCAGGAAGAAGCGCCATGCGAGAGGTCTCCTCTTCTTATATTTTCCGGGCGCTTCAAGGGACGTCCGGGCAGGGATAATCCCTAGTAAACAAGGCATAGATATGCTATTCTAGGATTAAGTTTTCAGCGAAAATCGGAGGTGTGCAGTGAAGAAAAAGAGGATTGTCATTGCCCTGGGACATGAGGCGCTTGGGACAACCCTGCCGGAGCAGAAGGCGGCGACAGTCAAGACCGCCAGGGCCATCGCCGCATTCGTCGAACAGGACTATCAGCTGGCCATTACCCACTCCAATGGCCCGCAGGTCGGGATGATCCATGCGGCCATGAACGAATTCTCTAAGCGTCACAGCGCCTATAGCTCCACCCCGATGTCCGTCGCCTCGGCCATGAGCCAGGGATATATCGGCTTTGACCTGCAGAATGCGATTCGGTCCGAATTGAATCGGAGAGGCATATACAAGAACGTAGTTACGCTTCTGACCCAAATGACCGTGGATCCCTATGATGAGGCCTTCTATCATCCGAGCAAGCTGATCGGCCGCGTTCTGGACGAAGAGGAGGCCAGGGCCCAGGAGAAGAAGGGGAACCATGTTGCTCCCGTGGAAGGCGGATACCGCCGCATTGTGGCGACGCCCCGGCCCATGGACATTGTGGAGGTAGATGCGATCAATACGCTTCTGGATGCCGACCAGCTGGTAATCGCCTGCGGGGGAGGCGGTATCCCGGTCCTGGAGCAGGGACGGGATCTCAAGGGGGCATCAGCGGTCATTGAGAAGGACACGGCGGCAGGCCTGCTGGCCCAGAAGCTAGATGCGGATATGCTTGTGATCCTGACTTCAGTCGACAAGGTCTGCCTCCATTTCGGAACGCCCCAGGAGCAGGCGCTTGATTATCTCAGTGTCGAGGATGCTGCCAGATATGCGGACCAGGGAATGTTTGGGCCGGACGACATGCTGCCCAAGATTCGGGCGGCGATCGACTTCATCGGGGATTCTGCCATTCGCAAGGTCCTGATTACCCGTCTGGACGATCAGAGGGATTCCATCGCCGGGCAGAGGGGGACGATGATCGGCAAGTAAGAGATCGTGATTCGATAGAGGATTTCGGGAAGGAGAGGATATTATGAATTACAATCGCAAGACGAAGATTATCTGCACGGTTGGGCCGTCCACAGATAAGGATGGAGTCATGGAGGCTCTGGTCAAGGCCGGCATGAATGTCGCTCGTTTTAATTTCTCTCACGGCAGTCATGAGGAGCAGCTGGAACGCCTGGTCAAACTCAGGGAGATCCGGCAGAGACTGGGAGTCCCCGTTGCGGCCCTGCTTGACACCAAGGGGCCGGAGATCCGCCTTCGCGACTTCAAGGACAAGAAGGTGTTGCTTGAGAGCGGGAAGACCTTCACCCTGACCACCCGTCCGGTCGAGGGGACGAACGAGATTGTGGCAGTCTCCTACCAGGACTTGCCCAGAGATGTGGCGGTCGGATCTCACATTCTGATCGATGACGGCCTGATTGAACTTGAGGTGACCGGGCTGACGGATACGGATATCACCTGCACAGTCTTAAACGGAGGCTATGTGTCCAACCGCAAGGGGGTCAACATTCCCAATGTGGATCTGACTATGGACTACCTGTCAGACCAGGATAAATCCGATCTGATCTTCGGCTGCCAGGAAGGCTTCGACTTCATTGCGGCCTCTTTCACCAGGTCGGCGGACGACATCCTGGCCATTAAGGACCTTCTCCATGAGCATGGCGGCGACGGAATGAAGATCATCGCCAAGATCGAGTCCAATCAGGGCGTTGCCAATATAGACTCTATCATCGATGCCTGCGACGGAATCATGGTGGCCCGCGGGGATATGGGGGTTGAGATCCCCCTGGAAGATGTCCCCATCCTTCAGAAGATGATTATCAAGAAGACCCTGTCCAAGGGGAAGCTGGTCGTCACTGCGACCCAGATGCTGGATTCCATGATCACCCATCCGAGACCGACCAGGGCAGAGGCAGGGGATGTGGCAAATGCCGTATATGACGGGACCTCTGCAGTGATGCTCTCGGGAGAGACCGCCGCCGGAGCCTATCCCGTCCAGGCCGTTCTGACCATGGCGCGCATCTGCGTGCGGACCGAACATGACATCAGCTATAAGGACCGGTTGAAAGACCGCGGCGTATCAGCGGTTGAGGCCAAGGAGGAGGACGGAGTGGCCCTGTCCATTGCCCACACGGCCTGTACTCTGGCTTCCGATATTGACGCGGCAGCCATCATCAATGTGACCAAGTCCGGACATTCCTGTACGCAGATCTCCAAGTTCTGCCCGGCTAACCCCATTATTGCCTGCTGCACAGATGAGCAGGTGATGCGGCAGATGAATCTCTACTGGGGAGTGACGCCCGTCATGATCGGGATAGAGAGCAATATTGATAAACTGCTCGACAACGCCGTTGAGGCTGCGGTTCGGGCCAGATTAATGGAGAGGGGCCAGTTCGCTGTCATTACGGCAGGACTTCCCCTGGCCGTTGCGGGCAAGACCAACCTGCTCAAGGTGCATCAGGCCAAGTAGGGTGGGCCTCCACAGGCCAAAGATCCCCGGCCGAGTGAAAAGGCGGGACCGGGCCAGATCCGTCCTATAACCTGTCCACAACAAAGCCCCTGTGACCTTCAAGGTCACAGGGGCTTTTGGGGTGCGCCCGGCGGCGCACGTTTCTAACGGTGCAAGTCCGGAATCCGCCCGGCATATCATTTACAGGTCCGCTGACTGGCCGAAGTGGTTTTTGAGAGCCTCAAAGGTAGCGGAGGAGATATAGTGCTCCATGCGGCAGGCATCCTTGACTGCGATCTCCTGGGGCACGCCGATCCGCTCGAAGAAAGAGGAGAGGAACTTGTGCCGCTCGTACATCTCGCTAGCTACCTCCCGGCCGGCCTCCGTCAGGCTGATGTGCTTGTGCTCATCCATGCTGACGTATCCATTCTCCCTGAGCTGCTTCATGAAGACGGAGACCGTGGCCCTGGCATAGCCGAAATAGGCGCAAATATCTGTAGCGCGAACGTATTCCTGCTTCTGGGAGAGGATGAGAATTGATTCCAAATAATCCTGAGCAGACTCCTGCATCTTCATAGCATGCTACCCCCTAATCCGGTTTCAAGGGCATCTGCGAAGAGATCCCTTCTGGTATAAGAACGAGGAACTGCGTAAAAAATTTTACACAATTAATATGATAGCCCCCCGGCTGGGAAAATGCAAGTGAGGGGGAGGAAGCGGGTCGGGTCGGAAAAATATCAAAAAATCGCCCTTAATAAAAGAACAATTCTGTGCAATTTGCCAGTAGAAGTAAGTATGCCCTTACAACTATACTATCTGTAGTTAGAAAGGACTAACTGGAATGTTTCAGACAAGAGCCCAAATTGACGGTATGATGTGCAGTATGTGTGAGGCCCATATTGCGGAGGCAATCCGCAAGGCTCTCCCGTCGGCAAAGAAGCTTACGGTCAGCCGCAAGAAGAAGCTGGCCAGCTTTCTGACAGAGGAGAAGGTAGATCTGGATCTTCTTGAGGCAGTGATCCGGGAGACCGGCTATGACTACCTGGGGGCCGAGACAGAGGAGTACAAGAAGAAGGGCCTGTTCGGAGCCTTCTGAGCAAGAATCGAGGTGATGTCTATGATACCGCTTTCCATGGCAGAAAAGTGCACCAAAAACCGAATTGTCAAGATCAACGGCCGCGACAGTGTCCGCAACCACCTGTCAGAGCTCGGCTTTGTTCCCGGTACGGAAGTGATGGTGGTCAGCGATAACGGCCAGAACTTGATCGTCCAGGTCAAGTCTTCCCGCATTGCGATTGATATCGGCATGGCCAATCGGATCATGGTATAGGTAATGATACATGATATAGGTAAGCAATCTGTGGATATGTGTCACTCAATGCCTGAAGCAGTTGCAGCAGGCATTTTATTATGCAGAAAGAGGAGAATATGAAAGTACTGAAGGATGTCAAGGTAGGTCAGAAAGTGACAGTGAAACGCCTGCATGGTGAGGGGCCGACCAAGCGCCGCATCATGGACATGGGAATCACCAAGGGAGTGGAGATTTTAGTCCGCAAGGTCGCTCCCTTAGGAGACCCCATGGAGCTGAATGTGCGCGGTTATGAGCTCTCTATCCGCAAGGCGGATGCAGAGATGATCGAAGTAGAGTGAGGAGGAAAGTGTGAGTATCAAGATTGCTCTGGCGGGAAATCCCAACTGTGGTAAGACAACGCTGTTTAATAATCTGACCGGATCCAGGCAGTATGTCGGTAACTGGCCCGGTGTTACGGTCGAGAAAAAAGAGGGTCAGTTAAAGGGGCACAAGGATGTGACCATCCAGGACCTGCCCGGAATCTACTCTCTCTCTCCTTATACTCTGGAGGAAGTGATCTCCAGACAGTACCTGGTTGAGGAGAAACCCGACGTCATCTTAAACATCGTCGACGGAACCAATATTGAGCGCAACCTCTATCTGACCACCCAGCTGATGGAACTCGGAATTCCGGTGGTTCTGGCTGTCAACATGATGGACCTGGTCCGCAAGAACCAGGATTCCATTGACATCAAGCAACTGTCCCGGGATCTGGGCATTGAGGCGATCGAGATCTCTGCCCTGAAGAATGAATCCACTTCTGCGGCGGCCGAGATGGCAATAAAGGCAGCCAAGGCCCAAAATGCGGCAAATGCGCCTGCGATCTTCAGCGGCCGGGACCAGGAGGCGATTGACCAGATCGAGAAGCTGATTTCCGGCAAGGTTGACGCAAAGCTCGTCCACTGGTATGCCATCAAGCTCTTCGAGAGAGATGCCAAGGTGATGGAGCTTGGAACGTTTAAGGGCCTTGAGGGAGATATTGAGAAGATCGTCAAGACCTGTGAGGATCACTACGATGACGACTCCGAGTCCATCGTGACCAATGCCCGCTACGCCTATATCTCCAAGCTTGTATCCGCGTCTGTCAAGAAGAAGGCCGCCAAGCACGCCATGACCATGTCCGATCGAATTGACCGGATCGTCACAAACCGCTGGCTGGGTCTGCCCATTTTTGTGCTTGTGATGGCCTTCGTCTATGCCGTCTCCATGGGCGGCGCCAACGGTGATTTCGGATCCCATATCGGGATCGGAACGATCGCAACCAAGTGGATCAATGACGTCCTCTTTGCGAAGCTGGTTCCCGGATGGATGGATATGTTGCTTCTGGGCGTCCTCCATCTTCCCGAGGGGGGGATTATCTACTCCCTGATTCAGGATGGAATCATTGCCGGTGTCGGATCGGTTCTGGGATTCGTCCCCCAGATTGTCGTTATGTTCCTCTGCCTGGCCATTCTTGAGGACATCGGTTATATGTCCCGTGTTGCCTTTGTTATGGACCGGATCTTCCGTCAGTTCGGCCTCTCCGGAAAGTCCTTCATCCCGGTTCTGGTCGGCGTCGGATGCGGTGTTCCCGGAATTATGGCGACTCGTACCATCGAGAACAACCGTGACCGCAGACTGACGGTTATGATTACGACCTTTATTCCCTGCGGGGCCAAGATGCCGATCATCGGCCTGATCGCCGGCGCCGTCTTCGGAGGGAATTCCATGATCGCCGTATCCGCATATTTTATCGGAATGGGATCAATTGTCCTCTCCGGTATCATCTTAAAGAAATTCAAGGCCTTCGCCGGCGAGCCGGCCCCCTTCGTCATGGAGCTGCCCGCCTACCATGTGCCCTCGATCGTCAATGTCGCCCGCGCCACCTGGGAGAGAGGCTTCTCATTCGTCAAGCGCGCCGGTTCCATGATTGTCCTGGCGACGATCATCATCTGGTTTGCCTCCAACTTCGGCTTTATTGAGGGCAAGTTCAGCTATCTGCAGGATGACAACTGGGCCAATGCGGTCGAGGAGAATCCGCAGATCGTCTCAGACTTAGCCGAGAAGATGCATGTCGATGAGGATGAGGTCTCCTACATGGACTCCTCCATTCTGGCAACGGTTGCTCAGCCGATTTCCACGATCTTCAGGCCGAACGGATTCGGGTCCTGGAGACCTACAGTCGCAGCTGTAACGGGACTTCTCGCCAAGGAGAATGTCGTCGGTACCTTCGGCGTCCTCTATAACTATCAGGGCGACGATGACCTGGAGGAAAACGGCGAGCAGATCTGGGACAATGTGGCCAAGGACTACACACCGATCTCCGCCTATGCCTTCATGTGCTTCAACCTCCTCTGCGCTCCCTGCTTCGCGGCTATGGGCGCCATCCGCAGAGAGATGAACAACCGCAAGTGGTTCTGGGCGGCAGTCGGCTGGATGTGCGTCTGGGCCTATGTCATCTCCCTGATCGTCTATCGCGTGATCGGTCTGGCCTTCGGCGTGCCCTTCACAGCGGCGTCGGTTGTCGGATTCATCTTCCTGGCCGCAGTCATCTATCTGCTCTTTAGGAAGGGCTATGTCCCGGAGGAGGAAGTGAAAAGCCAGACTTCTGTTGAGGCTATGGGCCACTGACCCGGAGATGGGGACTGCTCTTCGAGAAGGATCCCCATAGAAAGAAATGAGGTGTAATATGCCTACGATTCTTGGAAGTATCATTGCAATTATTGCCATTGCGGCCCTGATCTGCGGCTGTATCCATGTCATCCGCAATTCGGAGGGCTGCGCCGGCTGCGGAGGAAGCTGCGCAAACGGTTCCTGCTGCACGGCTGATAAGAAGAATAAAAAGAAATAGGACCCCTCTTTGGAGACGGGAGGACTGGCCGCCGCGGACTGCACTCGCATAGAGCATGCGAGTGTGAGATGCGGAGGCCAGTCTTCGTTTTTGCCTCCGTCGTCTTGCGACAATACTTGGCCCCGGATCTTCAGCCGGTCCAAAGAGGCGGAATACCTGTGGGAAATCCGTGGAAATTCCGCGTGACTTTCGGTGATGCGGGGCGGTGATGCGGGCAGGAAAGGGCGGATTGACAAGGATCTCAGATCCGCATAAAATGACTAGAGATTACGGTTTCGGCGCAGAAAATCAAGGGAAATAGAGCCAATCGGAGCGAAGACGCATGATGAGGCTGTGAAATACCATGCTGACCGCCACATATCGCATAGGCACATGGAGGCTATCGCGAGTATGGTGGCCGGGATCGTGCTATTTCACAGCTTTTTTGACGAGGGAAGGAGCCAGTATGAGCAGGGAACTTGCTAAGACCTACGATCCCAAGGGGATTGAGGACCGTCTCTATGAGAAGTGGGAGAAGAAGGGATATTTTCACGCGAAGGTGAACCGGGACAAGAAGCCCTTCACCATCGTGATGCCCCCTCCGAATATCACGGGCAAGCTGCATATGGGACATGCCCTTGACAATACCATGCAGGATATCCTGACCCGCTATAAGCGGATGCAGGGATATGAGGCCCTCTGGCAGCCCGGCACAGACCATGCGGCCATTGCGACGGAGGTCAAGGTGACCAACGCCTTAAAGGACAAGGGGATCGACAAACTGAAGATCGGCCGGGACAAGTTCCTGGAGTACTGCTGGGACTGGCGCGAGGAATATGGCCGGACCATTATTAACCAGCTCAAGAAGCTGGGCAGCTCCGCAGACTGGGACCGGGAGCGCTTTACCATGGATCAGGGCTGCTCCGAGGCCGTGGAGGAGGTCTTCTGCCGCCTGTACGAGAAGGGTTATATCTACCGGGGCAGCCGGATCATCAACTGGTGTCCCAAGTGCCAGACCTCTCTCTCCGATGCCGAGGTGGAACATGAGGATCAGGAGGGGAATTTCTGGCACATTAAGTATCCGATCGAGGGAGAAGAGGGAAAGTACGTCGAGATCGCAACAACCCGTCCCGAGACCCTGCTGGGCGACACCGCAGTGGCCGTCAACCCGGATGACGACCGCTACAAGGACCTGGTCGGAAAGATGCTTCTTCTGCCCCTGACCGACCGGAAGATCCCGGTCATCGCCGACTCATATGTGGACCGGGCCTTCGGGACCGGCTGCGTGAAGATCACGCCGGCCCATGATCCGAATGACTTCGAGGTCGGAAGGCGACACAAGCTGGCGGAGATCAATATCTTAAATGATGATGCGACCATGAATCACCGCTGCGGCAAGTATGCCGGCATGGATCGCTACGAGGCCCGCCGGGTCATGGTCGAGGACCTGGACAAGCTGGGTCTTCTGGTCAAGGTGGTTCCGCACACCCATGCAGTCGGCACACATGACCGCTGTCACACGACCGTTGAGCCCATGATCAAGCCCCAGTGGTTTGTCCAGATGAAGGAGATGGGGCAGGCGGCCCTGGACTCCTTCCATCGGAAGGAGATGCAGTTCGTCCCGGCCAATTACGGCAAGACCTATGAACACTGGCTGTCCGATATCAAGGACTGGTGCATTTCCCGCCAGCTCTGGTGGGGGCACCGGATTCCGGCCTACTACTGCCGGGACTGCGGAGAGATTGTAGTGCGGCGGGGCGGCGCACCGGAGGTCTGCCCCCGCTGCGGCGGCAGGCACTTTAGCCAGGAGGAGGACACGCTTGACACCTGGTTCTCCTCCGCCCTCTGGCCCTTCTCGACTCTGGGCTGGCCCAAGAAGACACCGGAGATGGATTACTTCTATCCCACGGATGTCCTGGTGACCGGCTACGATATTATCTTCTTCTGGGTCATCCGGATGATGTTCTCCGCTGTGGAGCAGACCGGTAAGGCCCCCTTCCACCATGTCCTGATCCACGGCCTGGTCAGAGATGACAAGGGGAGAAAGATGTCCAAGTCACTCGGAAACGGAATCGACCCCCTGGAGATCATCGACCGCTACGGGGCGGACGCCCTGCGCCTGACCCTGATCACGGGCAATGCCCCAGGAAATGACATGCGGTTTTATATTGAGCGGGTAGAGAACAGCCGCAATTTTGCCAACAAGGTCTGGAACGCCTCCCGTTTTATCATGATGAATCTGGATGGATTTGACCTGTACACGCCGGCAGAGGAGGATCTGCAGGCGGCGGACCGGTGGATACGAAGCCGGATCAACCGGGTGGTCAGTGAAGTGACAGAGAATATGGACAAGTTCGAGCTTGGGATCGCCGTCCAGAAGGTCTATGACTTCATCTGGGATGAATTCTGCGACTGGTATATTGAGATCGTGAAGCCCCGTATGTATCGGAAGGACCGGGACCCGGTCTCCGCCAATGCCGCCCTCTATTGCTTGAAAGAGGTCCTGTCGGATGCGCTCAAGCTCCTGCATCCCTTCATGCCCTTTATCTCGGACGAGATCTATTCGAGCCTGCACCCGGAGGAGGAGTCCATCATGATCGCAGCTTGGCCCGTCTATATCGGGGAGAGAGATGATCCGGCCGCGGAGAAGATTATGGATCGGGCGATGAATCTGGTTCGGGCCGTCCGGGATATCCGCACGCAGATGGAAGTTCCAAACAGCCGCAAGTCCAAGCTGATGATCGTCTCGGCAGATGAGGAGGTCCGAGAGATTTTTGCGAGAAATCAGGAGGCCTATGCGGGCCTGGCCAACGCCTCGGAGATCTGTGTTCAGGCAGACGAGTCCGGACTCGGAAAGGATGTCGTCTCCGCGGTGATCCCGGATGCCCTGGTCTATATGCCGCTTGCAGATCTGGTGGACCTGGACAAGGAGAAGGAGCGTCTGATCAAGGAGCAGAAGCGGCTTGCGGGAGAGCTGAGGCGGTCCCACGGGATGCTAAGCAATGAGAAATTCCTCTCGAAGGCCCCTGCGGATAAGGTGTCGGCCGAGCGGGACAAACTGGCGAAGTATGAGCAGATGATGGCGGATATTACGGCCCGCCTGGAGTCCATCGGGTAAGGGCCTGCAAGGAGATGTCACATGATCGATTTTGAGGAAGAGTTAAAGCACTACGAGCCAATCATGGAGATCGAGGAGGCGGAAGATGCCATTCACGGGAAGGACCTGACGGATCTGACCGATCTGATGAGAGAAATCATCATGAATGGCGGAGCGCTTCGTCGCTGAGGAGCCGGCTTATGAATTGTTTTTATTGCGGCTATGAGATTGACCGTGAGGAGGTCTGTCCGATTTGCGGAGCTAACCTGCGGGAGTACCGCAAGGTCAGGGCCAGGGGACAAGCGCTCTATAATGAGGGCCTGCGCAGGGCTCAAAACAGGGAGATCTCCCTGGCAATCGAGAATCTGGAGACGGCCCTGCGCTGTGATAAGGGGCTGACGGACGCCCGGAATCTGCTGGGCCTGTGCTACTATGAGATCGGAGAGACGGTCCTGGCCCTGAATGAGTGGGTCATCAGCAAGCACCTGCAGCCCGAGGCGAACCGGGTGGACCTGTATCTGGGGCAGATTCAGAAGAATCAGGGGGCTCTGGAGAAGATCTCGGCCACCATGCATAAGTTCAACCAGGCCGTTCGCTACTGTAAGGAGGGAAACCGGGACCTGGCCAGGATCCAGCTCAAGCGGGTTATGGAGATGAATCCCCATATGCTTAAGGCCTACCAGCTCTTTGCCCTGTGTCAGATTGCGGACGCGAATTATGAAGAGGCGGACAAGGCGCTCAACCTGGCGCGAAAGCTTGATGCATCGGATCCGGTGACGGTTCGCTACAGCAAGGAGACAAGGGAGGGGCTTAAGAGGGCGAGCCGATCCCAAAAGAGGAGCAGCCGTCTGCCTGCGGCCTCCCTTCTGGGCAGTAATGAAATCCCCCTGGAAGCGCGGCGGTCGCTATGGGACTATTTTGATGGAGTAAGAGGGAGCCTGGTCAATATCTTGATCGGAATCCTGATCGGGATCCTGGTCTCCTTCTTCCTGATCTATCCGGCAGTCAGAGCGAAGGGAAATCATGAGGCGGCCAATGCCCTGGTATCAGCCAACCAGCAGAAGCAGGCCTCCGACTCCAGTATATCCTCCCTCCAGAAACAGGTGGAGGACCTGCAGAGGGAGCTTTCGAACTACACCGGGAAGGCAGATGCAGTGACCTCCTATGAGAAGCTGGTAGAGGCCAAGAACAAGCTGGCGGCCAATGACCGGGCGGGGGCCGGCCAGGCCTTATCGTCGATCAACCGGGACCTTCTCGGGGATATCGGAAAGAGCGACTACGATGCCCTGAGCAATCAACTGAAGGACTTTCAGAAGAAGACTGCCTATGGAGCCGGCAATGCGGCATACAAGGCCGGAAACTGGCAGGAGGCGGTCAATCAGTACCTGCCCCTGATAGAGGATAAGGACAGCGTGGGCTATGAGAACGGAGCGGCCCTCTATCGCCTGGCCTCCTCCTACAATAAGCTGGGAGACCGGGACAATGCGGTCAAGTACTATGAAAAGCTCTTAACCGATTTGCCGACTTCCGGTTACCGGGCAGCCGCCAAGAAGGATCTGGAGGGACTGGGAGTCACGGCCAACAGAGACAAGAGCTTCACAGACAGTAAGGCCAATGCCCCCGGCAACGACAGGTCTTCAGATCCGGACAGCATCCGCCGCAATAATGCCGACCTGCAGACCCGATGAGGGATTTTTAAGGATCTCTTAAGGTTTTTCTATTGTGAGAATAAGGAAATACTCCTATCATCTGGCTTAAGAAATAAGTCTCTGATAGGAGTAT
Organism: Shuttleworthella sp.; assembly: GCF_057251025.1. Lineage (NCBI taxonomy): Bacteria > Bacillati > Bacillota > Clostridia > Lachnospirales > Lachnospiraceae > Shuttleworthella > Shuttleworthella sp. Next base: position 53,428 of record NZ_DBHIDN010000002.1, on the reverse strand, counting down.
ATTTATGTGGCAAAGAAAAGATTTAAAGGAGAGAGCCAAGAAGGCTTTTCGCGTCAACTACTGGCGCACGCTTCTGGTGACGGTTGTCTTTATGATCGTGACGGCAGGCGGGGGAATCGTCAGCGAGAGTCTGGGTGGGATTTCCGCGGCGTCGGTGGCCGTGACCATTCTGTCCACGGGAGCTCGTCTGCCGGGCTTATGGTCCGTGGCGCCTACGGCTCGTGAGGAGGGCGTGACAGCATCTGCCGAGACGGGCACTGACTTGGATCGGATTCATCAGGAGTCAGAATTGCTGTCGGCAGATCAGACCCGAAATCTGCTCGATGAAGATTACATCAGCCGTTACAGAAGGTCCTACGCGGATAAGTACAGATCCGGCAAATATGCTTGGCGGTATCAACTCGACAGCGAGGCGATCAGAACAGGGATTTTTGCTTTTCTGCTGACTCTGCTTGTCTTGTGGATTATCCTGTCACTGGTAATCGGAACCATTAAGCTGATCATCACTATCTTTGTCTACGGTCCGCTGGAAGTGGGAGGGGATCGATTCTACCTGGACAATCTGCACGGAAAAGGTGGGGTCTCAAGTCTCGGACAGGGCTTCGACCGCCACTATATGAACGGCGTCAAGATCATGTTCCTGCGGAAACTCTTCACGGCCTTGTGGGGTCTGCTCTTTGTCGTCCCGGGGGTGATCAAGGCTTACGAGTATCAGATGATCCCCTACCTCCTGGCGGAGTATCCGGATATGCCGAGCGAGGACGCCTTCGCCATCTCCAGATACATGATGGACGGCAATAAGCTCAAGTCTTTTGTCTTAGACCTGTCCTTCATTCCATGGGGCCTGCTCGGGGCAGTGACCCTCGGCGTGAGCAATTTCTTCTGGACCAACCCCTATATCATGCAGACGCGGGCGGCTCTCTATGAGGCGATTAAGGATGAGAAACGTCCTTTCGATGTGATTTCCGGCCAACCCGAGGGAAGCTTTCCTCCGACCGGGCAGGCACAGGTGCCCCCGACTTCTTCGGCAGAGGAAGACCGAGTGACCCCGGTCAGTCCGACCTCCCCGGCAGAGGAAGACCGGGTGACCCCGGTCAGTCCGATGGGACAGACTGCTTCCCGGGAGGCAGAGACGAAGATGGAAGAGCCCGGGGAGACAGAGGAGGGCAATCCGCCGGTGCACGGAGAAGGCCTTCAATAAAATCCATATGGTAAGAGCTTGTGAAGAGGGGCCGACTCCCTATATCCCGGCAGCGTCGTGCGCGGGGATACAGGGGCGGCCCTTCTTCTTTATGAAAATCCTTCTGCTATAATGGGAGGCGGAGATTTCAAGGAAGCTTATGAGAAAAGAGCTTATGATACGATGGCAAAGAGGGTAGAAGATGGGATATACAATTCTATTGGCTGATGATGAGGCTGAGATACGAGAGCTTCTCCGCCTCTACTTAGACCATGAGTCCTACCGGGTCTTGGAGGCCAGGAATGGTATTGAGGCCCTGAAGCTGATCAGGGAAGATCAGGTCGACCTGTGCGTGCTCGATGTGATGATGCCCGAGATGGATGGTTTCAGCCTGCTCAAGGAGATTCGCAAGAAGAGCAATATGCCGGTCCTTATGCTCTCTGCAAGAGACGGGGACTCCGACAAAATCCTGGGACTGAATCTGGGAGCGGATGATTATCTGTCCAAGCCCTTCAACCCTCTGGAGGCCGTGGCCAGAGTCAATGCGGCTATTCGGCGTTTCTACGCCCTTGGGGCAGATATTGCTCCGGGCAGTATGGGGGAAAGGGAGAGAGAGGATCTGGTCGTGCAGGACCTGCGCCTGGACCGGGAGGCCTGTGTGCTGTATCGGGGGCAGGAGGAGATTGACCTGACTTCGGTTGAGTACCGGATCATGGACCTCTTCATGAGCCACCCCGGCAAGGTCTTTACCAAGCAACAGATCTATGAGAGGGGCTGGGGAGAGGAATATATCGTTGCGGACAACAATATTATGGTCTGCATCAGCAAGCTTCGGTCCAAGCTGGATCACACAGAGAGCAATCACTATATCCGGACGATTCGCGGTCTGGGTTATCGCATGGAGAGGAACAGATGACAGCTGAGCAGCAGACCAATATGACCGCCCGCCTGATCGGAGCCTTTGTCGTTGCCATGCTGGCGGCGACGGCACTGGAGTTTTTGATCAGCCACCTGGTCACCCCCCTCTTTGCGTCGAATCTGATTCTTCCGCTCATGGGGCAGACAGGTGTCTCCGGAATGACGGTATGGCAGAGCATCTATCTTTTTCTCGGGCTTATCTTCCTCCTCCCGATCCACTTAGTCGGCTCGATTCGGTCGCTTCAGGATCCCCTGGTGAATTTTGAAGACCAAATCCTTGATGTGATCGCAAAGCAGGTCTTCGGTCCGCCCAAGGGAGGGCCTCTTCCCGGGTTGACGGGGGGAGAGATAGCTCTTCTTCTCCTGGGTCTGTCGCTTGTACTCCTCCTCTACGCCCTGCCCTATATCATCACAGGCCTCCTCTATGCGCACTTTGTCATCGGACAGATGCGTATCCTGCAGGAGGCGCAGCGGCGGGAGCACGAGCAGTTCGACGCAGACAGGAATCTGATTTTCTCCGACATTGCCCATGATCTGCGGAACCCGATCACAACCATCTCGGGCTACGCGAAGGCCCTGTCAGATGGGATGGTTACGGATCCTCTGATGGTCAGACGCTATCTAAAGGCCATTGAGGCCAAGTCCCGCCGGGTCAATGACCTGGTCAATCTCCTCTTTGATTATGCCAAGATTCACTCCACAGGTTTTCGACTGCAGAAGAGCCCGCAGGATATCAATGAATTGGTCCGGGAGAATACAGCCCTGCTATATGAAGAGGTTGAGGCCAGAGGGATGGACCTGCAGGTGCAGATCAGCGAGGAGCGCTGGGAGATTATGGCAGATCCCATCCAACTCTCCCGCGTGATCAGCAACCTGATCAATAATGCCGGCCGGCACAATCCGAGGGGGACGAAGATCCTGATTAAGACACAGGCGGTCAGGCGAGAAGAAGGAGAACAATCCTATGAGAAAATGCGCCGTGAGGGCGTCAGGCCGACGGAGGCAAACCCGCTCTTAGAAGAGGGGATTCTGGTGATTGTCGCCGATACCGGCAGTCCCATCCCCGGGGGGCTTGCGGCAGAACTCTTCGAACCCTTTTCTACGGGAGACGCCGCTCGCTCCAGCCAGGGAGGATCCGGACTCGGCCTGTCGATCGCGGCCAAGATCAGTCAGATGCATGGCTACCGCCTGACCCTGGAGGAGAATGATCCGGCTTATACCAAGGCCTTCGTGCTGGCGATCCCCAAGCGCTGGTAAGAGGGACGGGCAGCCGCAAACGGCCCCGGCCGAGACATACAAAGGGCAAGAGAGGGCCGATGGTGACCCTTTCTTGCCTTTTGTGCGTAATTTTCATCTATGATAAACGCACTTGTCCTGTGACGTCTCACAGGACAGGTGCGGAATTTTTGTCGATCCGATCAGAGAATTAGCGGTTCTCACTTGCCTGAGACTTCTGAGATTTGCCGGATTTATTTGCCTTCTGGGACTTGCCGGACCTATCGGACGAGTCAGATTTGCCGGACTTGCCGGATTTATTGGACTTGCCGGATTTGCCGGAATGATCGGAATGATCAGAGCCGCCCTTGCCGCCGGGGGCCCCCATGTTACCGGACTTGCCGGATTGACCGGGGCCCCCCATCCCCCGGCTCTTGATATTTCCTGATGTTGTGACGGTTGTGTCGAGACGAATGGTCTGTTTGTCGGATCCGGTTGCGATGGTATAGCTGTTGCCGCTTGTCATGCCGGGAGCGGAGACATAGACCGCATTGTAGTTCTTGGGCGGAGTATAGGAAGCGAGGACATTTCCGGACTCATCCGTCACGGTGACGGTCTCTGCGCTGGTGCTGGTCAGTCCGTAGAGGATCATTCCCTGGCTGGAAGAGGAGTCGAAGGCCTCCGCCATGCCGGAGTAACCGGTTGCAACGACCGTTCCGCCGGTGATGACCGCCTTGCACCGCTCGCCATAGTCGAGGGCGGAGTCTCCGTTGTTGGTAGCCCCGGAGACGTAGGTCTCGCCGCCGTTGATGTAGAGATCTCCGTTGGAGTCTATGCCGTCTCCGGAGGCATTGACATTGAGCTTGCCTCCATTGATGGTAATGGAGTAGTCACTGGCACTGCCGGAGTCCCCGGCAGCATTGAGCCCATCATCCTGGGAAGTGACATCGATATCGCCGCCGTCAATGACAATCTGGCTGCCCTCCAGGCCCTCATTTGACTTATTGACGAGGATCTTGCCGCCGGCGACATTGAGCTTGCCATCTGCGTGAATGCCGTCGTCGCCGCTGGACAGGGAGAGCGTGCCGCCCGACATATAGAAGAAGCCGGCCTCCGTGTCGGAGGAGTCAACATGTACGGAGTCGTCGCCTGCGGTGATGTCATAGGTTCCATCGGCAATCCGGATGGAGTCGTTGGCCTCCAAGCCCTTTTCCTGGGCGCTGATGGTCACGTTGGACCCGGTCAGCTTGAGGTCGTCCTTGCTGACAATGCCGTTGGCAGAGGACTTGACATCCAGGGAACCCTTGCCGTTGATCACCAGATCCTGCTTGGAGAAAATGCATCCGTCCACATTGATATCGCCATCGGCGCTGAAGCTGCCGGTGCTGGTCAAGCTGTTTTTGCTGCCCTCGGCAGTTGTGACGAAGACCTTATCTCCGGTCTTGACGTAAATGGCCGCGGAGCCGGAGTTGCTGATGGTGACGCCATTCAGGACAATCTGAACCTTGGCAGTGTCTTCTGCCTCTACCTTGATCTGTCCCTTGGAGAGACTGCCGGAGAAGACATAGGTTCCCTCTGCGCTGATCGTGATGGTGGATCCGTTGACTGTCGCTCCCTGGCCGGAGACGGTAGAGCCGCTGTCGGACAGGCTGATGTGGGTGGCAGAGGCATCATCATAGTCCCCGGACAGGTCCCGGTCCGTGAAGTAGTCCGAGACGGAGGCGGAAGCTGCGGTGGAAGTGGACGAGGCGGAAGCCGCTTGTCTGGTCTTCGTGGAAGCGGTCTTGGCTCCGCAGGCGGTCATGCCGAGGACTAAGCTCCCGGCCATGGCGACTGCGCCAAGACGCCGGATATTATGGATCTTATAGCTCTTAAAGTTGCTCATTGTTTACCTCCTCTTGTGAGATTGTGATTTCAAGATTGCCGTTTCTGACGCGGATGGCGTCGATCATTTCCTTCTCTGCGGCGGGATCCTTGAGGTTGATGTCATAGGTCAGCTTGAAGAGGCTGCCCATATTGCTTGTCTTAACCGAGAGCAGATGGCAGTCGGTGCAGTATTTTGTGAAGATAGCTTCAAAGAGGTCCGTGTAGTCTAAGTCCTCCGGGATCGTGATGCGAAGACTGCGGCAGCCGGACCGGTGATGGTCTCCGAAACGCAGCTGAACCAGGAAGATGAGCGCCATGCCGACGATTAAGGCAAAGAGCGCTGCATAGGCCAGATATCCCATGCCGACAATCAGCCCTGCTGCCATGGCCAGGAAGATCATGGCGATGTCCTTGGCGCTGCCGGCGATGGACCGGAAGCGGACGAGGGAGAAGGCTCCCGCTACTCCGACAGCAGCTCCGATATTGCCATTGACCATCATGATCACTACGCAGACAATGGCGGGGAGAAGGGCCAGAGTCAGCATGAAGGACTGGGTGTGCCGGCTTCGGTAGGCGTAGACGCCGGCCAGCCAGAGGCCGATCAGAAAGGATACCCCAAGGCAGACGAGGAAGTATCCGGGTGCGATTACAGTGCTTGTACTTGTATCAAAAATTCCGCTAAACAGCGATGTCATTGTCAGGCCTCCTTCCTTTCTGCCCGGTGATATAGCCCTCTTTCCTGTGGCGGGGCGCCTGCAGCAACTGCTCATAGGCCCTGCCGTATTTGGAGAAAGAAGTTCGGTAGATCTTCTCCCGGCTTAAGACTTCTGTCAGCCAGAGGGGAATGGCCGCCCGGGTCTTGACCTCCATCAGGACCTGTCCTGCTTCGAGAAGAGATTCCCCGTAGATCTCGCTGTGGAGATTGAGCCGGTCCCTCCTCCAGAGAATGTTCCGATCAAAGGTCAGGCGGAAATCCCGATCCGCCTTCGCATAGAAGGCCTCCCGGTCATAGGAGAGGAGGATCCGGGGAGCAAGCTGCCGGTAGAAGCTGCGGCTGTAGTCGATTTCCCGGACGATCTGACTGTCCGCCGGGAGATACTGCCCCCTCATCCAGGCATCCGCCTTATCTTCGGTCAGGGCGATCCGCCTCTTGTAGACGACTTTGCGGTACTTCTTCTTGAGCTCGACGAAGACTTTATCCTCCGGCCCTGCGGTCCCGTAGCTTCGAATACGGATCTTCTCCTTGTAGACGGGGCTTGCGATGGACCGGCGAACCAGAAGGAAGTCCGGCGTATCCAGATAGAGGGAGAGATTGGTGTTCCTCCCGTAGATGTCCGGTTCCATGTGTTCCATCATGGCCATGCGGACGGCCCGATAATTTTCTTTGGACAGGAGATACTTGAGTTCATATCTCTCGAAAATCATCTGATCTCCCATGTGAACCTCCTTTCAGCTTATCTCTCTTCTTGAGATGCTTAGAGGATACAGGGACAAGTTAAAGTCAACCTAAAGTTTCGGAAATAAAAATTGAGCTTGTGAAAACAAAAAAAGAAGGCCCTATATCGGGAGCGCACAGGGTGCAATCCTGATATAGGGTCTTCTTGCCTTGAATGACCTGAGCAAGATGCAAGAGACTCTTATTTAAAGAGAATCTGCTTGAGCCGTTTGTATGTGAAGAAGGTGATCAGGGAGACCAGGCCGTACTTGAGCAGGTTAAAAGGTGCAACCGCATAGACCATCATGGTGAAGAGATCATGGATGCGGCCATTGACGAGGGTCCCCATCCGGATGATGGCGTCCATCGGCATGCTATAGAGGGTCACATACATGGGGAAGATCGCGAAGTAATCGATGATGACAAAGGCCATGGTTGTCAGAAGAGTTCCGACGAGAAGCGACATGGCGGCTCCGGTTTTGCCCTTCTTAAAGCGATAGACCAGGGAGGCAGAGAGAACAAAGACTGTGGCGCCTGCGAAGTTGGCCAATTCACCGACGAAGGCGGTGGAAGTTCCGCGGAAAAAGAGCTTCAAGATGTTCTTGAAGGCGGCTATGGCAACGCCGGCCATGGGGCCCATCATGAAACTGCCGAGGATGGCCGGAAGGTCGGAGATGTCGAATTTTAAGAAGGAGGGGGCGATCGGAAGGGAGACCTCAAAGAGCATAAGGATCGCCGATAAGGCGGAGAACATGGCGGTGATCACCAGCTTTCTCGTGCTGATGCCTCCGGCCTCTTCCCGGGTTCTGTTCTTCTTGCTGGGATTTTCTCTGATCAATGCGTCCATAGTAACCTCCAAATTCTGCCCCATCGGGGAATCCATATGTCGTATACACATCGGAACGGATGGAGGATCACATTCTTGCCCAAGCATGAAAAAGACCTCCATAAGATGAACCATCTCATGGAAGTCCTGACATTCGACCTGTGAGTGTATCCATCTTCTCCCATCCGGACTGTTACCGTCGGTTCCGGGATTGCACCGGATCGGCCCCAAAGGGGTTCGCGGACTGTCACCGCCGGTCAGGAATCTCACCTGCCCCAAAGATTGTGTACATACTGATTCTAGGTCCGGCCCGGTCCCCTGTCAAGCACGATTTGGGATCCGGAAAGAGGACGGAAAGAGGGAAAGAGGAGGGAAAGCCGGACGGGCGAGTTCAAAGAGCCGCTGGCAGTTCATGGCAGGAGAACCGTGAAAATGACAGACTTGCCATCGGGACTGGCGGCCGTAATCTTGCCCTTGTGCGTCTTTACAATGGCCTTGGCCACGGCCAGGCCGATGCCGTAGCCCCCGGTCTTGGAATTGCGGGAACTGTCGAGCCGGTAGAAGCGCTCGAAGAGTCTGGACAGGTCTCCCTGAGGGATCGAGGAGACCGTATTCCGTATGGTGAGCAGCTTGCCCCTGGCAGTGGAGGAGAGAGAGACCTCGATGCTCCCTCCCTCGTCAGAGTACTTGAGGGCGTTGTCCAGGAGCAGGCTGAGAAGCTGCTGCATGGAAGCCGGGTCGCACTCCAGAGAAATGGAGGGGGTCACGTTGATGGTCAGGCTTCGTCCCCCGGTTCTGGCCGGGGCGTCGAAGGACTCTGCGGCTTCCAGGACCATCTGCGAGAAATCGACTTCTTCTATATTAATACGAGGACTCTCTTCATCCATGCGGGAGAGGAAGACCAGCTTTTCCACAAGAGAGCTCAGGCGGTTGATCTGGCGGCGGTTGGAGGCGGTCCATTCGGACGCCCCGCAGTCCATTTCTATGACCTCGTTGTTGGCGGCCAGGACGGCCAGAGGGGTCTTGAGCTCGTGGTTGGCGTCCGTGATGAACTGCTTCTGCTTGTTGTAGCTCTCGACGATGGGGCCGACCGCCCAGACAGAGGCCGGAAGCAGGAGGAGGAAGACCAGGAAGAGGCCACCTGCACCGGCAGCCAGACTCCCATAGAGGAAGCTGTAGAAGGACTGTCTCTGGGGCTGGGTATCCAGGAAGTAGTAGGTTCTTGCGCTCGTATCCGCTTCCCTGAGAAGGTAGCGGTAGCGGCCCAGATAACCCTGCCTGGGAAGACCTTTTGCGGCAAGTTTCTGCGCGTAGGAGACGGCCTGGTCGGCGTCAATGGCAGCGATGTGATCCGTGTCAGAGGAGATGACCCGGTTGTCGGAGGAGAGGCTGACGCTGAAATAGCGGCTGCTGAAAGGCGTCTCGGCATCGAAATCACCGGGAGGCCGGCCCCCCGGCGGCTTGTCGCCGAAGCGGCCGCCCTGTGAGGCCAGAAGAGACAGCTTCTCATCCGCCGACCTGGTCATCGACCGGTAGTTGATCAGGTTGACTGCACCCATGATCAGAGACAGAACGAGCAGGACGGAGAGCATGGACAGGCCGATGAACTTGCGTCGCAATTTCCGGAACATAGATTACTCCTCCTGAACGAAATAGCCCAGACCCCGGGAGGCTTTAATAACGATGCCGGCGTCAATGGACTTGAGCTTGCGGCGGAGGTTCGAAATATTGACCCAGACCACATTCTGCTCCAGCTCGCTCTCAAAGCCCCAGATCTTCTCCATGAACTGGTCGGGGGAGATGATCTGCCCGGGGTTGGCCAGGAGCATCTCAAGAATCTGGTATTCCTTCTTGGCCAGGTGGAGGCTCCCCCCGGGCGTCTCAGCGGTACAGGTCAGCTGATCCAGGGTCAGCCTTCCCAGACGGAGATTGGTATCTGTGGCAAGCATCTTGCGGCGGGTGATGGAGCGGACCCTGGCCAGAAGTTCCTTCATGGAGAAGGGCTTGGTCAGGTAGTCGTCGGCGCCCGAGTCCAGTCCCTGCACCCGATCATCGATTTCGGACCGGGCAGTCAGCATCAGGACGGGGATATCATTATGGGCAGACCGAATCTTCCTGAGGACCGTGAAGCCATCCATCTCAGGCATCATGACATCTAAAATAGCTCCGTCGTAGACGCCGGTCTCCAGGTAGTCCAGGGCATCCCGGCCGTCATAGACAGGATCCACCTCATAGTGGTTGGCCCGCAGGATGCGGACCAGGGCCCGGGAGAGATCAAGCTCATCCTCAGCTAAGAGCAGGCGCATAGGCACTCCTTTCCGGTGAAGGGTTTATACCATTATACAGGAGGGAGGAGGATCAAGGGAGGAATTCGACGAGATTCGGCAGATGTGAATAAAAATACAAAATGACGAGAAAAGCTTGCAAAATTATACAGACCCTGCTATACTCTCTAACCAGTCGGGCCGACTCCCAAGGGGCTGATCGGATCCGGGACAGAAGAGATAAGGAGTAATGAGATGAAGATGAAGAAAATTGCAATGTTGGGACTGACTGCGGTAATGACACTCTCTCTCCTGGCCGGCTGCGGATCGGCCAAGAGCAGCGATCAAGGGAAGGATGCAAAGAAGGAGAGTCTGACTGCGGCAACCTCCGCCGACTTCCCTCCCTATGAGTACATGGAGGGCAATGAGTACAAGGGAGTCGATATCGAGCTCTCCAAGGCCATTGCGGATAAGCTGGGACTCAAGCTGGAGATCCAGAACGTGCCCTTCGGTTCCATCGTGGCCGGGGTCCAGGCCGGGAAGTATGATTTCGGCATTTCCGGCATCACGATCAATGAGGAGCGCAAGCAGTCTGTTAATTTCTCCGACTCCTACATCAATGCGATCCAGTCCATTATCGTAAAAAGCGACTCTTCCATCAAGGACAAGGACGATCTGAAGACGGTCAACAAGATCGGGGTCCAGACCGGAACAACCGGAGACAACGACGCGACCACGGACTACGGAGAGGACAAGATCACCCGCTACACAGTGGCAACCGACGCGGTTCAGGCTCTTATGACCGGCAAAGTGGACGCCGTGATCATCGACAACAAGCCGGCCCAGGAGTATGTCAAGGCCAATGGCTCAGCCCTCAAGCTTCTTCCCACCGCTTACGAGGAGGAAGAGTATGCCATCGCCATCAACAAGAATAATGAGGACCTGCAGAAGAAGATCAATCAGGCCTTAAAGGATCTGAAGGCAGACGGGACGATTGACAAGATTCTCTCCAAGTACGGCGTAGACAAGTAAGAGAAAAACGATGAGCGGCTCGCCCGGACCGGTCCCGACTGACCGGGTCGGGCGAGTGGAAGGAGAAGCACATGAGCGCTTGGTGGGACGGGCTCAAGGCCCAATTTGTCCTCAACTTCATCACTGATAATCGCTGGAAATCGATTGTGTCGGGGCTTGGAATCACCCTGCAGATTACGATTTTTGCGGTCCTTGTGGGCATCGTCCTGGGAGCCCTTGTGGCGACAGTCCGGTCTACCTGGGATAAGAGCGGAGGGGAGATGGGACGCCGTAAGAGGCCTGCCTACTATGTCCTCAAGGTCCTGAACGTCATCTGCAAGATCTATCTGACCGTTATCCGGGGGACGCCCGTTGTCGTTCAGCTGATGATCTCCTACTTCATCATCTTCGCCGCCTCAAAGAACGCCGTCGCTGTGGCTATCTTCGCCTTTGGACTGAACTCCGCCGCCTATGTGGCCGAGATCATCCGCGGGGGCATCATGTCCATCGACGAGGGGCAGTTCGAGGCCGGCAGGTCTTTGGGCTTCAACTATCCGCAGACCATGATCTACATCATTCTGCCCCAGGTCTTCAAGGCGGTTCTGCCGGCCCTCCTAAATGAGTTCATCACCCTGGTCAAGGAGACCTCCGTCGCCGGTTATGTCGGTATTATGGACCTGACCAAGGCCGGAGATGTCATCCGGAGCCGGACTTACTCCGCCTTCATGCCCCTCTTTGCGGTGGCAGGCATCTATCTGGTGATTGTAATTATCCTGGAGACCGTCTTCGGTCGGGTTGAGAGGAGGCTTCGTCAAAATGAGCGCTAATACCCTGATTCAGGTCAGAGGACTGAAAAAATATTATCGCGGCGGCCTCATCAAGGCCCTGGACGACATCAACCTGGACATCGACCGGGGAGAGGTGGTGGTCATCATCGGACCTTCCGGCTCCGGCAAGTCCACACTTTTGCGTTCGCTTAACCTTCTGGAGATGCCGACGGAGGGAGAGATCCTGGTAGACGGGGTCAACATTGCCGATCCCAAAATCGATATCAACCTGCACCGGCAGAAGATGGGGATGGTCTTCCAGCATTTTAACCTCTTCCCCAACATGACCGTCTTAAAGAACATGACCATTGCCCCCATGAAACTGAGAAAGCTCTCCCAGGCCGAGGCCCAGGAGCAGGCGATGAAGCTTCTCGACCGGGTAAACCTGTCTGACCGGGCCAAGGCCTATCCAAGCCAGCTGTCCGGTGGACAGAAGCAGAGAATTGCCATTGTCCGGGCCCTGTGCATGAATCCGGAGATCCTCCTCTTTGACGAGCCCACATCCGCCTTGGACCCGGAGATGGTCGGAGAAGTCTTAGAGGTCATGAAGCAGCTCGCCAGAGAGGGGATGACCATGGCCTGTGTCACCCATGAGATGGGCTTTGCAAGAGAGGTGGCCTCCAAGGTGATCTTCGTGGACGGAGGCAAGATCATAGAAGAGGGAAGCCCTCAGCAGATCTTCGATCAGCCGAAGAGCGACCGGTTGAAGGATTTCCTGGCCAAGGTGCTTTGAGACGGCAGGCTGCCCGGCGACAGCCTGCAGGGTGGCCTCTCGGCCGGGATGCCCCGACGAACAGAATGAGACAGATGCAATCCCGCGGACACTGATATGCCTGGGGGATTGCTGTATGAATTGGGAAAGTAAGAAGAATGATCAAGGAAATCGGTATCAGCGCAAGCATTGTATTCTATATGATTCTCATGCTGGCGATCGGCATTTGGTCTTCCAGACAGAATGCCAGCACGGATGACTTCTATCTGGGAGGCCGCAAGCTTGGGCCAATCGTCACGGCTATGAGTGCGGAGGCCTCCGACATGAGCTCCTGGCTCCTGATGGGGCTGCCGGGCGTCGCCTATATCTCGGGCCTGGCTGAGGCCAGCTGGACAGCGATCGGACTGGCGCTCGGGACCTATCTGAACTGGCTTGTCGTGGCGAGGCGTCTGCGCCGCTATACGATCAAGGCCAACAACTCCATCACCATTCCCAGTTTCTTCGCGAACCGTTTTCGGGATAAGAGCCGTATCCTGGTGGCGATTTCTGCCATCTGGATCCTGATCTTCTTCATCCCCTACACGGCTTCCGGCTTCGCCGCCTGCGGCAAGCTCTTTCACACACTCTTCGGAATTGACTACATTCTTGCCATGGTGCTGGCGGCGGCCGTGATTATTCTGTACACCATGCTGGGCGGCTTTCTGGCGGCTTCCACGACCGACCTGGTCCAGTCCGTTGTCATGACGATTGCCCTCTTCATCGTGGTCCTCTTCGGAACACATGTGGCCGGGGGGCTCGACCGGGTGATGGACAATGCCCGGGGGATCGCCGGCTACCTGAGCCTGCGCCAGATGGGGAACATCAACACGCCCCAGACGGCGGTGCCTTACAGCTTTATGCAGGTTTTTGCCAACCTGGCCTGGGGACTCGGATACTTCGGCATGCCCCATATCCTTCTTCGCTTTATGGCGATCGGCGATGAGAAGAAGATCAAGGTCTCCCGCCGCATTGCCTCCGTCTGGGTCGTGATTTCCATGGCGGTGGCCATCTTCATCGGCATCGTGGCCAATGCCATGAGCAAGGTCGGTGCAATTGCCACAGCACAGTCCTCCGCAGATGCGGAGAATTCCATTGTCAGGATTGCCCACCTCCTCTCCGGCAACGGCCTGGGCTTTGCCCTGCTCGCCGGGGTCATTCTGGCGGGGATTCTGGCCTGTACCATGTCCACGTCCGACTCGCAGCTCCTTGCGGCCTCATCCTCCTTCTCAGAGAACCTGCTGGTGGAGGTCTTCGGCCTCCCCCTGACTGCCAAGCAGCGGGTGGTCGCCGCCCGCCTCACGGTGATTGTCATCGCCCTGATCTCCATCTTCATCGCAAGAGACCCCAATTCCTCGGTTTTTGCCATTGTCTCCTTCGCCTGGGCGGGATTCGGAGCCGCCTTCGGGCCGGTGATGCTCCTATCCCTCTTCTGGAGAAGAGCCAACCGCTATGGGGCGATCGCCGGGATGATCTCGGGCGGAATGATGGTCTTCATCTGGAAATACCTGCTTCGCCCCCTTGGGGGAGGATGGGATATCTATGAGCTGCTGCCGGCCTTTGTGACCGGGGCCCTCTTCATGCTGGTCGTAAGTCTTCTCACACCCGCCCCCGGCAGGGAGATCACGGATGAGTTCGACGCGGTCTGCAAGGGGCTGTGACCAGCCCTGTTTCCCGCAGATTCAAGGGCCAGAGGATAAAGTCGTTGAAGTGCGCATTTATCTGCTCTATCATGGAGTAGTTAAATGCGCGTTCTATTTCTGTTTGGTCAGGCTGCCCGGTGCAGGCAGATGCGGCTGGGGGGCGGGAGCCTCGCGCAGTGGAGCTCGCAGGACAGGGCTTCACATTGATTCGTCGTGTGAAATCCATATAATAAATGAGAGAGTCAGGAGTTTGCATCCGCATTCCTTGTATATGCCAGCGGAGGATTTTATGAATCAGAATATGAACCCCGGCGGCGGGCCCGACGGAGACAAGAAGAATAACGGTCGGATCCCACAGCCTTTGATTTTGCTCCTGGTCTTTGTCCTGGTGGCAATGTTCTTCACAAGCCTGGTCTACAGCCGGTCCTCTTCCAATAAGACGGAGGTCCCCTACACGGACTTTTACAAGCTGGTTGTGTCCGATCAGGTGGAGAAGGCGACGATCAACCGCGACCGGATCGAATTCAATCTGAAGAAGGGAGCCTCTTATAAGAATGACAAGGCTCAGGAGAACTCCAAACTGATCCAGGAGGCCACAGGGCAGGAGGTCAAGACCAGCTATTTCACGGCTTATATCCAGGACAGCGAGCTGATTCCGGCCATGAAGCAGCACAATGTGGTCATCTCAGGAAAACTCAATTCCGATACGACGGCCCTGATCTACAATATCGCCTCCATGCTGATTCCTCTGGCCCTGCTCTGGATTCTCTTTGCCTTTCTCATGCGGCGGATGGGGGGAGGCCTGGGAATGAATCCCGGCAAGTCCAACGCCAAGGTCTATGTGGAGAAATCAACCGGCGTCAAGTTCAAGGATGTGGCCGGTCAGGATGAGGCCAAGGAGTCTCTGGTAGAGGTCGTTGACTTCCTGCACAATCCCCGCAAGTATATTGAGATCGGGGCCAAGCTCCCCAAGGGGGCCCTTCTGGTCGGCCCTCCGGGAACCGGAAAGACGCTCCTGGCCAAGGCCGTGGCGGGAGAGGCCGGCGTGCCCTTCTTCTCTCTGGCGGGTTCCGATTTCGTCGAGATGTTCGTCGGTGTGGGAGCTTCCCGGGTCCGTGATCTCTTTAAGGAGGCACAGAAGCAGGCCCCCTGCATCATCTTTATCGATGAGATCGATGCGATCGGCAAGAGCCGCGACTCCCGCTTTGGGGGCGGCAATGACGAGAGAGAGCAGACCCTGAATCAGCTCCTGTCGGAGATGGATGGCTTTGACACGTCCAAGGGGCTCCTGGTCCTGGCGGCGACCAACCGGCCCGAGGTCCTGGACAAGGCCCTGCTTCGCCCCGGTCGATTTGACCGCCGCATCATTGTGGACCGGCCGGACCAGAAGGGGCGCCTGGCTACCCTCAAGGTTCACGCCAAGGATGTCCCCATGGATGAGACGGTTGATCTGGACTCCCTGGCGACGGCTTCTGCCGGCCTGGTGGGGTCGGACCTGGCCAATATCATCAATGAGGCCGCGATCTGCGCAGTCAAGCATGGGAGAAAGTTCGTCAGCCAGAAGGACCTCTTTGAGGCATTTGAACTGGTTGCCGTCGGGGGACGGGAGAAGAAGAACCAGGTGATGAGTGACCGGGAGCGAAAGATTGTCGCCTACCACGAGGTGGGGCATGCTCTGCTCTCCGCCCTGCAGAAGAACACAGAGCCGGTGCAGAAGATCACCATTGTCCCGAGAACCATGGGGGCCTTGGGCTATACCCTGCAGACTCCGGAGGAGGAGAAGTTCCTTGAGACCAAGGATGAGCTCCTGGCCCGGATCGTCACCCTGATGGGTGGCCGAGCCGCGGAGATGGTGGTCTTCCACTCCATGACTTCCGGGGCGGCCAATGACATTGAGCAGGCTACCAATATCGCAAGGGCCATGGTCACCCGCTTCGGCATGTCCGATAAGTTCGGCATGATGGGTCTGGCCACGGTCGAGAGCCAATACCTGGACGGACGCGCCGCCCTAAACTGCGGAGAGAACACAGCGGCGCAGATCGATGACGAGGTTCTGGCCTTCATCAACAGGGGCTACGGGGAGGCAGTCCGAATTCTGACCGAGCACAGGAACACCCTGGACCGGATCGCGGACTTCCTCTATGAGAAGGAGACCATCAGCGGCAAGCAGTTTATGAAGATCTTCCGCCAGCTGGAGGGTCTGCCTGAGCCCGAGGAGGAGGAGACTGCCGGCTTTGTCGAGACCGCCATGGCCATGATGGAGGCAGACCGGGCCGCAGCTGTCGAAGAGCCTGCCGGAGAGAAAGCCGAGAATTCTGCCGACGCCTCTCTGCCGCAGGCAGGATACCAGGACAGGGTCAAGGAGTATCAGCCCCGGGAGGCGGACGCCGAGGAGGGGGCAAAGAAGGCGGATGACTGCAGGGAGGACCCGGCCGGGGGAGAATCTCCCGAGGAGACGAAGAGCTGAGGCCGGGAAGAGAAGAGAGCAGGCAGGGGCGCAGGCCCTCTGTGAGAAGACAGAGAACCCGGGGGATGATACTCCCGGGTTCTGCTTATAGGGAGGAGGAGGCATGGGCAGTCCCGAGTTTATCCTGGATGAGGAATTGAAGAAATTGCCGGATGCACCCGGAGTCTATATCATGCATGACGCCTCTGACCGGATCATCTATGTGGGGAAGGCTTTAAGCCTGACCAAGCGGGTCCACCAGTACTTCCAGGCGTCCCATGACGAGGGCATTAAGAAGCGGCAGATGGTGGATCAGATCAGCTGGTTCGAGTACATCGTGACCGATTCGGAGCTGGAGGCCCTGGTCCTTGAGAATAACCTGATCAAGGAGCACAGGCCCAAGTACAACACCCTGCTCAGAGATGACAAGACCTATCCCTATATCAAGGTCACCCTCCAGGAGGCCTATCCCAGACTCCTCTTTGTCCGCAGGGTCAAGAAGGACGGGGCTAAGTACTTTGGCCCTTTCACTTCCGCCGACGCCACCCACCGGACCATCGATCTGCTGCAGAAGCTCTATCGGATCCGCACCTGTCAGCGGAAGCTACCGGACCAAATCGGCAGGGACAGGCCTTGTCTCAACTACCACATGAATCAGTGCGATGCCCCCTGCGACGGGAAAATCTCTCAGGAGGACTACATGGCTCATGTCAGAGAGGCCATCCGATTCCTGGACGGAGATACGGGAACTGTGACCAAAGACCTGACGACCAGGATGTCGGAGGCCGCCGGCGCCATGGACTATGAGAGGGCGGCAGAGTACCGGGACCTGCTTAAGTCCATCGCCCATACGGCCCAGAAGCAGAAGATCACTCGCTATGACGAGGAGGATCAGGACATCATCGCCGCGGCGATTGACGGGGAGGACGCCGTGGTGTCCGTCTTCTATATCCGGTCCGGCAAGATGATCGGCAGAGACCATCTGGCGGTGAATGTCAGGGCAGATGAGAAAGAGAAGGAGGTCCTTGAGGCATTCGTCCATCAGTTCTATGCGGGGACGCCCTTTATCCCGAGAGAGATCTGTCTGCCGGTCGCAATCGATGACGCCCGGCTGACCCAGGACTGGCTGTCCGGGAAGAAGGGGCAGAAGGTCTATCTCAAAAATCCCCGGAGAGGGAAAAATGCCCGCCTGATGGAACTTGCCACGCGGAACGCGAAGATGATCCTGGACCAGGACAGGGAGAAGATCCGGCGCCAGGAGGGGAGGACCATCGGGGCCATGCAGGAGATCTCCCGCCTTCTCGGCCTGAGGAGCGTGGAGCGGATGGAGGCCTATGATATCTCTCATATCATGGGTTTCGCCACGGTTGGGTCCATGGTGGTGTTCGAGCACGGCAAGGCCAAGCGGTCTGACTATCGGAAGTTCAGGCTCAAGACAGTTGATGGGCCGGATGACTACGCCTCCATGCGGGAGGTTCTAAGCCGCCGCTTCGCCCACGGCATGGAGGAGCGAAGAGACTTAAGAGAGAGGGGCGTGGATGAGGAGATGGGATCCTTCACAAGATTTCCGGATATCCTGATGATGGATGGGGGCCGGGGTCAGGTCCGCGTTGCGGAGGAGGTCCTTGAGGAATTGGGGCTTGATATTCCGGTGGCGGGTATGGTCAAGGATGATCATCACAACACGCGCGGCCTCTACTTTCATGGCAGAGAGCTGCCGATTGATAAGACATCGGAGGGTTTTCACCTGATCACCCGCCTCCAGGACGAGGCGCACCGGTTCGCGATCAGCTACCACAGGTCCTTAAGGTCGGCGGCCCAGGTCCGTTCTTTCCTGGATGATATTCCCGGGATCGGCCCGGTCCGGCGCAAAGTCCTCATGCGGCACTTCGACAGCGCCGAGGCCATGGCATCGGAGAGTGTGGAGGATCTGGCCGCCATTGACGGCATGAATCGGACATCCGCCCAGGCGGTCTGGGACTTTTTGCACAGGCATTGATGTGCTATTCTGTAACTGGTCTGAGACCGGGGCAAAGAGGCAGAGGAGGGCATATGAAGAACAAGGGAGCCAAACTATCCGACATCGCTGAAAAGCTGAATCTGGTGAATTTTACCGATCGGATGGACCTGTCAGAGCACTATGTGCTGGTGCCGGATATCAATCGTCCGGCCCTGCAGCTCAATGACTTCTACGAGCACTTTGAGGCGGAACGGATCCAGCTTCTCGGCATGGTGGAGAGTGCCTATCTCCATCAGAAGACACCCGAGGAGCGGGCGGATATCTTCGAGAAACTTCTCTCGCACGACATCCCGGTCATCATCCTCTGCCGGGGATTTGAGCCGGAAGAGGCGCTCCTGGCAGCGGCCTACCGGCACGATATACCGGTTCTGGGGACAAATGCGGCCACCAGCCAGTTCTCCTCGGAACTGATCTACAATCTGAATCTGCAGCTGGCCCCGGCCACCAGCATTCACGGAGTCCTGGTGGATGTATACGGAGAGGGCCTGCTCATCATGGGAGAGAGCGGCGTCGGCAAGTCGGAGGCTGCTCTGGAATTGGTCCGTCGCGGCCACCGGCTTGTGGCAGACGATGTGGTGGAGATCCGCAAGATCAACGAGCACACCCTCAGGGGAAGCGCCCCGGGGGTGCTTAAGCACCTGCTTGAGCTGCGCGGGATAGGCATTATCGATGTCAAGAGTCTCTTCGGAGTCGAGTGCGTCAAGGACTCTCAGAAGATCGACCTGGTGATCCGACTGCAGGAGTGGAAGCCGGGACAGGAGTATGACCGGCTGGGGCTCAACGAGGAGTATATGGACATTCTGGACAAGAAGGTGGTCTGCCACTCACTTCCCATCCGTCCCGGCCGGAATCTGGCCGTTATCTGTGAGACGGCTGCAGTCAACCACCGGCAGAAGAAGATGGGCTACAACGCCGTGGAAGAGCTCTACCGCCGGATGGAAGACAATATGGGACAGGCGGTCAAATAGGCCGGCAACTGACCCGGGTCAGGGAAGAAAGCGGGAGACAAGAGCCCGGAAGACTGATAGAAAGGAAGAAGATGGAACGCAGGAACGCATGGGAAAAATATCAAGGGGCTGACCGCCAGTCGGCCCTGATGGAATTCGCGGAGGACTACCGCCGCTTCTTATCCGCCAATAAGACCGAGCGGGAGTGTACCGCCTATTTTATCGAGGAGGCGGAGAAGGCGGGTTTTAGGAACCTGGATGAGATCCTCGCCGGCGGCGGGAAGCTGAAGGCCGGAGACCGGGTCTACCGCCAGCATATGGGAAAGACCCTGGCACTCTTTGTGATAGGAAGCCGGTCCCTGGCGGAGGGGATGAATATTCTGGGAGCCCACATCGACTCCCCCCGCATGGACTTAAAGCAGAATCCCCTCTATGAGGACAGCGAGCTCGCCCTTCTGGACACCCACTACTACGGCGGTGTCAAGAAGTACCAGTGGGTGACCCTGCCCCTTGCCCTGCACGGGGTGGTCGCCAAGAAGGACGGGACCCTTGTCAAGGTCAATATCGGAGATAATCCCGGGGATCCGGTCCTGGGGGTATCAGACCTCCTGATCCACCTGTCAGCCAAGCAGTTGGAGAAGCCGGGAGCCAAGGTGGTTGAGGGAGAGGCCTTAGACCTTCTGATCGCGAGCCGGCCCCTGTCTTTTGATGATGACAAGTTAAAGGACCGGGTCAAGGCCAATGTTCTGCGCATCTTAGAGGACAGGTACGGAATCGAGGAGGAGGACTTCCTCTCGGCGGAGATCGAAGTGGTTCCGGCCGGGGATGCCAGAGATTACGGCATTGACCGGAGTATGATCATGGGATACGGACATGACGACCGGGTCTGCGCCTATCCCTCGTTTGCGGCAATCCTTGCGGCAGAGCCCATGGAGAGGACCCAGGCCTGTCTCCTGGTGGATAAGGAGGAGATCGGCTCGGTGGGGGCCACAGGTATGCAGTCCCTCTTCTTCGAGAACACGGTGGCCGAGTTGATTGGGGCGACAGAGGCCTATGAAGAGATCAAGACCAAGAGGGCCCTCATGAACTCGATGGCCCTCTCCTCGGACGTGTCCGCCGCCTTCGATCCCAATTACCCCGACGTCATGGAGAAGAAGAATTCCGCTTATTTCGGCAGGGGACTGGTGATCAATAAGTACACCGGGGCCAGGGGCAAGTCCGGCTCTAATGATGCCTCTGCAGAGTATATGGCCAGGATCCGCCGGATTTTCGATGAGGCGTCCGTGTACTGGCAGACGGCGGAACTCGGCAAGGTCGACCAGGGAGGCGGCGGAACGATCGCCTATATCCTGGGCAATTACGGCATGGAGGTCATTGACAGCGGAGTTGCGGTCCTCAATATGCACGCCCCCTGGGAGATCGTCAGCAAAGTCGACCTCTATGAGGCCCTGCTGGGCTACCGGGCTTTCCTGGCCGCGCAGCGATAAGGCACCGGAGGATGAATTCGGACAAGAGAGAAGATCAGCTTAGGAGGTCAGCATGCAGGAGTCTTGGATTGAAGCCGCCGGGCGGGTCCTGGAGGAGAAGCAAATTCGAAGGGATGAGCCCATGGCGGCTCACACTACTTTTCGCATCGGAGGGCCGGCAGACCTCTTCCTGGAACCGAGAAGCGACCAGGTCGCTCCCCTGCTTGCGGCCCTAAGGGAGGCAGGAGCCCCTCTTCTGGTGATCGGAAACGGGTCCGATCTTCTGGTGGGAGATCGGGGGATCCGGGGCGCCGTGATTCAAATCGGGGAGAATATGGCGGAGATCACCGTCAGAGAAGAGGAGATCAAAGCCCAGGCCGGAGCCCTTCTGTCCAGGATCGCCGGGCAGGCCCGGATGGCCGGCTTAAGCGGCATGGAGGCTCTGGCCGGAATCCCGGGCAGCCTCGGCGGCGCAGTTATGATGAATGCGGGCGCCTATGGGGGCGCAATGGCAGATGTCGTTGCCTCTGTTGAGGTCCTGACAGAAGACGGTCAGGTCCGGAACTTCTCTTCGGAGGAGATGCATTTTAGCTACCGCCATTCCCGCATTTCGGAGGAGGGGGGGATTGTCCTCTCCGCAGTCCTGCGTCTCAGCCCCGGGGACCGGGAGGAAATCGGCGCCCTTATGGAAGAGCTGACAAGGCGCAGAAGGGAGAAACAGCCGCTCAACATGCCATCTGCCGGTTCCAGCTTCAAGAGGCCCCAGGGCTATTTTGCCGGCAAGCTGATCCAGGATGCGGGTCTGAGAGGCTATCGGGTCGGCCAGGCCCAGGTGTCGGAGAAGCACTGCGGCTTCATTGTCAACCGGGGCGGGGCCACTGCGGCGGAGGTCCGGCAGCTGATGGAAGAGGTCCGGGCCAAGGTCAAGGAACAATTTGGGGTTGACCTGGAGCCGGAAGTCCGTTTTGTGGGAGAATTCTGATGCACTTACTCTTATTGACCGGCATGTCCGGATCCGGAAAATCGACGGCCTTCAAGTTCCTGGAGGATATGGGCTACTACTGCGTGGATAACCTCCCCATCCCCCTCTTCAAGAGCTTTGTCGACCTGACAGCCAAAAATATGCCGCGGGCCCAGAAGGTCGCCGTCGGCATTGACATCCGAAGTGAGGGACATCTGGAGGGTATCACCAACATCCTGGATGAATTGGACCGGGACGGAAAGAAGGTGGATATCCTTTTCCTGGATGCGGATGACCAGACCCTCCTGAAGCGCTATAAGGAGACCCGGCGCAATCATCCTCTATCCGGGTCGCAGAGGATCGCCGCCGGGGTCGCAAGGGAGAGAGAGGCCCTGTCCAATCTGCGCAGTCGGGCGGACTACATCATCGACACCAGTCATCTCCTGACCCGGGAGCTGAAGCAGGAGATGGAGAAGATTCTTGTGGGGGATTCCGACTACAAGAGTATGATGGTAACCCTCCTCTCCTTCGGGTTTAAGTACGGGATTCCGGCGGACGCGGACCTGGTCTTTGACGTGCGCTTCCTGCCCAACCCTTATTATGTCGCCTCCCTCCGCCCCAAGACGGGCAATGATCCCGAGATTCAGGAATATGTCATGAATTGTCCGGAGGCCCATGTCTTCCTGGATAAGCTCACGGACATGGCCCGCTTCCTCATCGAAAACTACATCAAGGAGGGCCGCAACCAGCTGGTCATCTGCATCGGTTGTACCGGGGGCAAGCACCGGTCCATCAGCCTGACCAACCAGCTCTATGACCGGCTGAAAGACGGCAAGAACTACGGGATCAAGAGGGAACACCGGGATATTGACAAGGACCGGGCCAGGGGGAAGTAAGATGTCTTTTTCATCCGAGACCAAGGAGGAACTGGCCCGCCACCTTCCAAGAGCCAGACATGACCGGATGGCCATGGCCGCCGCCATGCTCATGATGGGCGGACGGGTTCTGGTTAATGAAGATCAAGTAAGTCTGACATTTCTCTCAGAAAATGAAACAAGTCGTTCTATTTTCTTTACAATCCTGGCAAAACTCGCTAACATGAGGGATGGTGCAGATAAGATCAGCGGGCCGGACCTCCTGCAGCTTCTGACCCTGCTGAAGATGTATGACGGGCATGCGGTTTCTATGGAGACGGCAAACCCCCTCCTCTTTCAGCAGGACTGCTGCAAGAAGTATTTTCTTGCGGCCGCCTTCGTCTGCGCGGGTTCGGTCAGCGATCCGAGCAAGGCCTATCACTTTGAGATTGTCTGCAGGAGCAGGGCCAAGGCAGGACAGATCGCGGAGATCATGCGCTCCATAGGACTTGAGGCTAAGACCATCTCCCGCAAGGGACACTGGGTGATCTACCTGAAGGAGGGAGAGCAGATTGTCACGATTCTGGGCTATATGGGCGCGCCTCTGGCATATATGGCCTATGAGAACGCCCGCATTGTCAAGGAGATGCGCAATGACATCAACCGGCAGGTCAATTGCGAGACGGCCAATATTGAGAAGACAGTCCATGCCGCCGTTCGCCAGATTGAGGACATCCGCCTGATCCGGGACCGGATCGGGCTCTCTCATCTGCCACGGAACCTGCAGGAAATAGCCCTGATTCGTCTGGAATACCCGGATATGTCGCTCAAGGATCTGGGAGCTCTCTTGGATCCGCCGGTGGGGAAATCCGGGGTCAATCACAGACTGCGCCGTATCGGTGAAATCGCGGAGGGTCTGCGTTAAAGCACTTTAGAGGATGTGAGTATATGCGTAAGGAAGTAGTTGTATCAATACCACACAGCATGGAGGCGACACCGATTGCCCACCTCGTGCAGCTGGCCAATCAGTTCTCCAGCTCCATCTATTTTGAGATGGACGGAAATAAGAAGGTGAATGCCAAGTCCATTATGGGGATGATGAGTCTCGTCCTGACCAGCGGCGATCAGGTCACGATTGCCGCAGACGGAGACGATGAACTCGAGGCGGTTCAGCGCCTAGAGGATTTCCTTGCAGCCGGGGCATGAGAAAAGCGGCAAGAAGCTGCTCTTTATCTTCAATCCCCACTCCGGGAGAGGGCAGATCCGGGACAATCTGCCAGACATTGTCGATATTATGTGCAGAGCCGGCTATGAGGTCAGCATCTATGCGACCCAGTGCCCGGGAGACGCCGAGGTTAAGGCCTTTGCCGGGGGAGGAGAATTCGACCGGATTGTCTGTTCCGGCGGAGACGGAACCCTGGATGAGGTTGTATCCGGGATCATGCGGGGAGGCTATGAGATTCCGGTCGGATATATCCCGGCCGGAACCAGCAATGATTTCGCGGCCTCCTTAAGGCTCGCGCAGGACATGAAGGAGAATGCAGGGATTGCTGTCTCAGGGCACCCTTTTGCCTGTGATATCGGCAAATTCAATGACGGGTATTTCGTCTATGTGGCCGCTTTCGGTCTCTTTACGGGAGCCTCCTACCAGACCAGCCAGGAGTTGAAGAACATCTTCGGTCATGCGGCGTATGTCTTGGAGGGGATGCGGGAGCTGACGGATGTGCCGTCCTATTATATTCAGTTGGATTGCGACGGGAATCGGATCTTTGATGAGTTTATCTACGGCATGGTGACCAACGCTCTCTCTGTGGGGGGCTTTCGGGGACTGATCAATCGCCCGGTGGATCTGGATGACGGCAAGTTCGAGGTCAGCCTGATCCGACGGCCCAGGAATCCGCGAGAGCTGAATGAGATCATCGCATATCTGACCGGAAGACGGAAGCAATGTGATATGATTTACAGTCTCAAGAGCAGCCGGATTCGATTCTCCTGCGGCAGGCCCATTTCCTGGACTCTGGACGGAGAATTCGGCGGTCAGGTCAAGGAAGCTCTTGTGGAAAACATGCCGCAGGCCCTCAAGATCATCCTGCCATAGAAAATCTTTCCCAAGAAATTTTAAAAAGGCTATTGACAAATCAGTTAGCAACGTCTAACATATACATCAGTTAGGGAAACCTAACCATCCTGTTGGTTCCTTTATGTATCGAAATATCGTATGCCAACGATAAACTCCCATAAATCTAACCTGTTAGATACATAAGAGAACTCCTTTGTAACTTAATAGATGCAGAGAAAACCCTGTTCCGGTGATCCGGACAGGGTTTTCTCGTCTTGGAGGAGGGAAGGCCGGATGCTATACTGGGGATCGAAAGCGGCAGTTTAAGGGGCCTGTTTCAGCCGGAAGACGGCTACAGAAAAAAGACCCGGTCGGTCGGAAGAGATTCCGGGGAATAAGTTTATGAGGTGACATCGATGGCGGAGCCAGTTTTCTTGATTTTGATGCCGGTCAATCATGGAGCGGATTATATGGAGGATGCGATCCGGGACCTGCTGGACCAGACGTGGGGAGACTGGAAGCTCTGTATCATAGACCTGAGTTCCGAGGATGAGAGCCTTGGTATTGCAAGGGCCTGGAGCCGGAAATTCCCGGACCGGATTGCTGGCCTTTCTACGAGAAAATCAGAGCCGGCTTCAAGAGCGCCGGTTACAGAAGAGGATCTCTTCGCTATGGCAAGAGCTTGCTGGGCCAAGATGGGACCGGATCCGGAATTGGGACAGGGCCGGAGGCGGCCGGCTTACTTTCTCCTGCTGGAGCCCATGTATCGCTATGACGACCAGCTCCTGTCCTGTCTGGCGGACTCCATACGAAGGCAGAAGTCGGACCTGATTATCTATGGGATGGAGGAGGATTTTGTCGACGTAAGAGGAGAGGCGGCAGACTATGACATCCGGTCGATTGCGACCGCTTTCTACCGAGAGGAGGCAGGTCCCACAGACCTCAGGGAGGACCGGGCGATGGAACCGGATCCTCTCTACGAGGACAGGCTGTCCCCCAAAGCCAGAGGAGCCTATCGGGTCGGCCATCAGGACCCTGTCTATGGGGGACCGGAAGACCTGCGGGAGGTCATGGAGGAAGTGGAGGAGGAGGGCCTTTTGATCCCGGCCTCCAATAAGGCCTCTGCCATGGACTTCATAGAGAGAGAGGGGACCTGTCCCTTTTGTCTTGAGACAGA
Organism: Shuttleworthella sp.; assembly: GCF_057251025.1. Classification (NCBI taxonomy): domain Bacteria; kingdom Bacillati; phylum Bacillota; class Clostridia; order Lachnospirales; family Lachnospiraceae; genus Shuttleworthella; species Shuttleworthella sp. Next base: position 27,565 of record NZ_DBHIDN010000002.1, on the reverse strand, counting down.
GGAGGAGATGGAAGAAGAGCTGACCCTGTCGGGAATCCGGACAAATGTGAAGCTGCTCGCGGCTGCCGGCACCCTCACGGTATTGGAAGATCCGCTCGCCCGGATCTATTTGGATGCGGCCCTGCTGGAGGAGGCATAGGTCTTCAAGCACTGAGATTCGGGGCGATTGACGGGAGAAATCGGTCGGACCATGCCGGAAATGAAACTTGCTAGATACAGGGCCATGTTTTATAATGCGGTTAGATGCGGCCGGTGTGAATTTCAGGCGGACCGCTGTTCGTTTCATGGTCATTGCGATAAGCAAGAACGGAGGAAATTATGATCGTATCAGCCAAGGAGATGCTTCAAAAAGCCGTTGCGGGCCACTATGCAGTACCTCAGTTCAACATCAATAACCTGGAGTGGACCAAATCGATTCTGACCGTCTGCGAGGAACTGAAGGTTCCCGTGATCTTAGGCGTATCCATGGGCGCGGGCAAGTACATGGGCGGATACAAGACGGTAGCCGCTATGGTCTATGCCATGCACGACTCCCTGGGGATTACGGTTCCGGTAGCCCTTCATTTGGACCACGGCAACTACGATGCCGCCTATGACTGCATCAAGGCGGGCTTTACATCCATCATGTTCGATGGATCCTCTCTTCCCTTTGAGGAGAACCTGGCCAAGGCAAAGGAGTTGGTCGCTGTCTCTCACAAGCTCGGTATCTCCATTGAGTGCGAAGTCGGCGGTATCGGCGGCGAGGAGGACGGCGTGATCTCTACCGGTGAGTGCGCGGATCCGGAGGAGTGCAAGATCATTGCCGACCTGGGCGTGGATATGCTGGCGGCAGGAATCGGTAATATTCACGGCGCCTATCCCGAGAACTGGGCAGGACTTCAGTTCCAGGTGCTCGAGGCCATCAAGGCGAAGACGGGCGACATGCCTCTGGTTCTCCACGGGGGATCCGGAATTCCCGATGATCAGGTTCGCAGGGCTGTGTCTATGGGCGTGGCCAAGGTCAACGTCAACTCTGAGTGCCAGTGGGCATTTGCCGACGCGACCCGCGAGTACATTGAGCAGGGCAAGGACAAGGTCGGCAAGGGCTTTGATCCCCGTAAGCTCCTGGCTCCCGGCGCTGAGGCCATCAAGAGAGTCTGCCGCGAGAGAAGTGAAGTCTTCGGCTGCGTAGGCAAGGCGTGAGATTTCCGTTGAAGAATGATTTCATGGCGCAATGGCGTGCCGCTGATTTATGATGCAAAGGGGCGTTCCGTACATTTTTCGGAATGGCCCTTTTTGCGAGTGTATCAGCCGCAATCCAGTGCTGATACGAGGGATGTCAGTCCGACAGGAGGATAAGGCATGGACAAGAAAGAGACGACATACTGCAGTGTCACAGATATATTCGGAGAGAATGTATTCAATGACACTGTGATGCGTGAGCGCCTTCCCAAGAAGACTTACCAGAAGCTCAAGCAAACCATCCGGGAGGGAAGGGACCTTGATATTGAGACCGCGGACGTAGTAGCCCATGAGATGAAGGAGTGGGCGATCGAGAAGGGGGCGACCCATTACACCCACTGGTTCCAGCCCTTAAACGGGGTCAGCGCGGAGAAGCACGATTCCTTCATCACGGCCCCCATGCCCGATGGCAGGGTCCTCATGTCCTTCTCTGGCAAGGAACTGATCAAGGGAGAGCCGGACGCCTCCTCATTCCCCTCCGGGGGTCTGCGGGCTACCTTCGAGGCGAGGGGTTATACGGCCTGGGACTGCACCTCCAATGCCTTTGTCCGTCAGGATGCGGCAGGGGCGACCCTCTGTATTCCAACGGCTTTCTGCGCATATACAGGGGAGGCGCTTGATCAGAAGACGCCCCTCCTTCGTTCCATGGAGGCCATCAGTGAACAGACCATCCGCCTCCTTCGGCTCCTGGGCAACAATACTTCCAAGAAGGCCATCCCCTCTGTGGGCGCAGAGCAGGAGTACTTTCTCGTGGACCGGGACAACTACTTAAAGCGCAAGGATCTGATCTACACCGGCCGCACCCTCTTCGGAGCCATGCCTCCCAAGGGTCAGGAGATGGATGACCATTATTTCGGGGCGATTCCGGAGCGAATTGAGTCTTTCATGAAGGACGTCAATGAGGAGCTCTGGAAGCTGGGAGTTCCATCCAAGACCCAGCACAATGAAGTCGCTCCCGCCCAGCATGAATTGGCCCCGATCTATGGGGAGTGCAATGTGGCCGTCGACCAGAATCACCTGGTCATGGAGACCTTGAAGAAGGTTGCAATCCGGCATAATTTACAGTGCCTTCTTCATGAGAAACCCTTCGCCGGCGTCAACGGATCCGGCAAGCACAACAACTGGTCTCTGGTGACAGATGACGGGATCAACCTGATCGACCCGGGCAAGCGGCCTCATGAGAATACGCTCTTCCTCCTGACCCTGGCCTGCATTCTGGCGGCAGTGGACAAACACGCAGACCTCCTCCGGGAGTCTGCGGCCGATATCGGCAATGATCAGCGCCTGGGAGGCAATGAGGCCCCCCCTTGTGTGATTTCTGTCTTCCTGGGCGACCAGCTGGCGGATGTGATGGAGCAGGTCCTGGCTACAGGAGAGGCCACCCACTCCAAGAAGAGAACGAAAATGCAGACCGGGGTCAAGTCGATTCCCGATTTCGCCAAAGATGCGACGGACCGCAACCGGACCTCCCCCTTTGCCTTCACCGGGAACAAGTTCGAGTTCCGTATGTGCGGCTCGCAGGACTCCATCGGAGAGGCCAATGTGGTTTTGAACACCATCGTCGCGGAGCAGTTTGCGGACGTCTGCGACCGGCTGGAAGAGGCCACCGACAGGAATGCCGCAGTTCAGAAGATCATCAAGGACCTGATGACAGAACATCAGAGGATCGTCTTCGACGGGAACGGCTATTCCGAAGAATGGCGGCAGGAGGCTGCCCGCCGCGGTCTGGCGGATATTACTTCCATGGTCGACGCAATTCCTGCCCTGGCGAGTGAGACAACCGTGGCCCTCTTTGAGCGCTTTCATGTATTCACCCGGGAGGAATTAAAGAGTCGGGTGGAAATTGAGTATGACCAGTACGCGAAGGAGATCAACATCGAGGCGAAGACGATGGTTGACGTCGCATCCAAATCCATCGTTCCGGCGGTCATCCGCTATTCGACCAGGCTGGCAGACTCGATCAATCAGGTCTCCTCTGCCTGTGCAGAGGCGGACACTTCCGTGCAGTGCAAGATTCTAAAGGATAGCTCCAGACTTCTGGTCAAGACCCAGAAGGCGCTAAAGAATCTGGAGGAGGCCATCGGAGAGGCCAACCGGCAGAAGGGAAGCGAGAAGCGGGCCAGGTATTTCCATGAGACAGTCATGGCCAGGATGGATGCCCTGCGCCAGCCTGTGGATGAACTGGAGATGATTGTAGACAAGGACCTCTGGCCCATGCCCTCTTACGGAGATCTGATCTTCGAAGTATAAGCCGCGGGCCCGGCCGCAGGGCCGAGCATCATCAGAAATAAGGACAGAGAGATCCCCCTCTTGGGTCGCCGTGAATTGAAAAGGGCCCAAGAGGGGGATCTCTGTCGAGCAAGTGATATGACCTATTCATGGTCTGCCGTCCCGTCAGAGGGAGGGGAGGATGATCCTTCTTCTTGTCTCTCCTCTTCCGGCCGCTTGGGCATCTCAAATCGGAACTTGGGAGAGGGGGCAGTCCTATTGATGGCTGCAGAGGAGACGGAGTAGGGGGCATCCGGTGTATGCGCGGAGCCATCCTTGATGAAGATGCCGCTGACAATCTGGTCGGCGGGCGTCCCGGGTGCCGCAATCTGGCCGGTTCGAATATCAATGTCGATCTTGACGTGGCGGTCACAGGTCTCGGTCGGTACGGTTCCCTTGGCAAAGTACTCCTTTACGACTTTGCTTCCCCTGGGGTCGGCATGGCAGAGCCCGGGGATCGGAAGCTTGCCGGAGACGGAGCAGACGGACGCCTGCTCAATATCCCCGGGCATCTCAAAGGCCCGGTCGGCCTTGCCCTCGTGAATCCGTTTTACGATTTTTCTCCAGATCACCTTGCTGTATGCGGAGGAAGTCTGGGGGGAGTTGTCGTCGTAGCCGCCCCAGAGTCCGACGGTATAGTAGCCGGAGTAACCCTCCATGATATAGTCTCTCTCGTCATTGGTGGTACCGGTCTTACCGGCCAGGGTGATTCCCCTGACATTGGCGTCTGTGCCGGTGCCTCTTGTCATGACGTCCTGCATGGCGCTGGTCAGAAGCCAGGCGGTAGATGGCTTGATGACCTCCCGGGGAGAGGCCTCCTCCTGAGACAGGAGAAGCTTGCCGTCGTGGTCCAGGACCTTGGTGTAGAAGTGGGGCCGGTTGTAGGAACCCTTGTTGGCGATGGCGGCGTAGGCGGCAGTCAGCTCCGTATTGGTGACGCCGTAGGTGAGGCCGCCGATGGCGAGGGCCTGGGTATTGTCTTGGTCTGAGATCGTAGTGAAGCCGAACTTCTTGACGTATTGGAAGCCCAGATCCGTGCCGATGGCGGTCAGGGCCTTGACGGTCACGATGTTGACCGACTGGACGATCGCCTGGCGGTAGCTGGTCAGACCCCGGTAGGTCCGGTCGGCATTCTGCAGGGAGGCGCCGTTCTTGTACTTATAGGGGGCGTCGTCCTGCACCGTGGCCAGAGTCTGACCGGCGGCATCCAGAGCCGGGGCGAAGGCGGCGAGAATCTTGAAGGTAGAACCGGGCTGACGGGTGACCTTATAGGCGCGATTTAGGGTCTTGCTGGCCGTCTTGTCACCGCGGCCGCCCACCAGGGCCAGGACCCTCCCGTCCGACTGATCCATGATGGTGACGGCGACCTGGGGCTGGAGGGTGAAGGTCAGCTTTTCGTTTCCATCAGCTATGCTGTCGCCCTCCTCCATGATGTCCCTCTTGTACTGATCGATGGCTGCCTGGGCCGCCTCCTTGCTTGCAAATTGCAGGCTGTAGTTGGGATTCGCGGACCGGTAGTAGGAGAGCATGGTTTGATCGGAGAAGTTGCGGGTGGTCTTGTCCGCCCTGGTCACTGTCAGGCGGTAGGAGAAGGAGTACTTGGGCTTGCCGGCATAGTTTGAGCTGTCATTGACCTCCTCATCAGCGATCTTCTGAATGGAGGCGTCCTGGGTAGAGTAAATGGTCAGCCCTCCGCTGTAGAGCAGCTTGTAGGCATCGGCTTCGGAGTAGTTGGCCTGGTTCATCAGGTCCTGGATCACCTGGTCGGTCAGGGCATCCGTGAAATAAGAACTGACATTATTGGCTGCCGTGGCTGAGGCATTGTTATCAGCGATGCGGGTGTAGACATTGTCCGTGTCTGCGATGGCCTCCTTATAGGCCTCATTATCAATGAAATGATCCTTGAGCATGTAGTCCAGGACCCGCTTGCGGCGAACGGCGTTTTGCTCGGGATTTGAGATGGGATTATAGCGGGTGGGGTTCTGTGTCGTTGCTGCGAGGACTGCGCTCTCAGACAGGTTCAAGTCAGAGACGGATTTGCCGAAGTAGCGCCGACTCGCCGCCTCGACACCAAGGGTGTTCTGTCCCAGATTGATGGTGTTCAGGTAGTTCTCCAGGATGGTGTTCTTGTCCCGGACCTGTTCGATTCTGGTCGCAAGGACCTGCTCCTGGATTTTCCGGTCCAGCTTGTCCTTGAAGGAACGCTCCGCGGTCCAGCCGGTGAAATAGTTGTTCTTCAAGAGCTGCTGGGTAATGGTGGAGGCGCCCTGTCTTCTTGACCCTCCGGAGAGGATTCCTGTGACAAGAGCGCGCAAGAGCCCCTGGAAATCTACACCGTGGTGGCTGTAGAAGCGCTCATCTTCAATGGCAATGACCGCCTTTTGAACGGAGTCGGGGATCTTGTCCAATGTCACATAGGTGCGGTTGGCACCGGAGGCAGCCAGACTGTCAATTTCCCGCCCCTCCTGGTCCACGATTACAGATTTAAAGCCACTGGGGCTGATGTTGACAGAACTCGCGTCGGGCAGCTTGCGGATCAGATTTCTAATGTAGAGAGCGCTGCCGATGCCGGCAATCAGGAGGAAAATAAGAAAGCTGATCAGGATGGTGCGGCCGAAGACCAGGAGAAAGTGATGGGCGGCACGGCCCTTCTTCTCAGAGATCTGTTGGATTCGCGCGGGTGTCTCTTTCTTGCCATAATTCATGGGGTCACCTCATGGGGAGGGAGACGCCTTGTCAGCCGATACCCCCCCTGTTATGATAAATCGAGTTCACAAGTAGTTCTATTATATCAGAAAGAAAATGATCTTATGAAGCTGATTTACAGGGGCGGGCAGGCAGAAATCGAGCGGAAGAAGTCGCGCTTTATCGCCCATGTGGCGCCGGCGGCATCTGCAGAGGAGGCACAGGCCTTCATTGCAGAGACCAAGAAAAAATATTGGGATGCCAGACATAACTGTTCTGCCTATGTCATCGGAGATCAGAATCCCCTGATGCACTGCTCCGATGACGGAGAGCCGGCTCAGACGGCAGGGCGGCCCATGCTGGATCTGATCCTGGCCGAAGAGGTATCCAACGTATGCCTGGTTGTAACTCGCTACTTCGGGGGGACCCTGCTCGGCACCGGCGGCCTGGTGCGTGCCTATACGGATGCCGCAAGAGCGGGATTAAGGGCCAGTCGCCTTATGGAGAAGCGGCAGGGGATCCCCCTAGCGCTGATTCTCGACTACAGCAGCTATGGAAAACTCAGCCACCTGCTTGCAGAGCGAAATCTTCCGGTCCTGTCTGAGACCTTCGCTTGTGACGTAGAGCTGGAGCTTCTGGTGGATCCGGATTCCTTAGCGGATCTGGAGGAGAAAATCCTGGATATCACCGTCGGACGGGCCGGAATGAAAAGGGGAGATCTCATAAGTTATGGCCTCGTCGATGGGACATTGGTTTTTCCTAAAAACACTTGACTTCTTTGGGCCTCTTCGGTAACATATCCATTGTTGAGTTTCCAAGAGCTCAGATATTGGCCCATAGCCAAACGGTAAGGCAGCGGACTCTGACTCCGTCATTTCAAGGTTCGAATCCTTGTGGGCCAGCTTTATGTAAGACCTCGTCGATCTGCATCGGCGAGGTCTTTTCGCTAGAGGAGGATCCAATGGAAGCAGAGAAGACACAATCCCACTTTTTCGCGACTTTATCCCGGATGAAGTACATTGATCGCTGGGCTCTGATGCGAAATGCCCGGGAGGAGACCTTAAGTGAACACAGCCTGGATGTCGCGATCATCGCGCATGCACTCTGCATCCTGGCCAACCGCCGTCACGGCCACAGGACAGATGCCCAAAAGGCGGCCCTGCTAGGCCTCTATCATGACGCCTCAGAGATCATCACCGGAGATATGCCGACCCCGGTTAAGTATGGGGATGAACGGATTTTGGACGCATACAAGGATGTGGAGGCCCGAGCCGAGCGCAGGCTCTTAGACCTTCTCCCTGAGGATCTGCGGGAAGACTATGAGGACCTCTTCTTTGGAGCCGGCGACGGGGAGGAGGCCTATATGCGCGGCCTGGTCAAGGCGGCGGACAAGCTCTCCGCCCTGATCAAGTGCATCGAGGAGGAGGAGGCCGGAAATCGGGAGTTCCGGACCGCCAGGGAGTCCGTCCGGGCTGCCGTGGACAGATATGCAGCCAGGTATCCGGAAGTGGCGGACTTCGTGGACATCTTCCTCCCCTCTTACGGGAAGACGCTGGATCAGCTTCTGGGGAGAGAATGATATGTATGAGATGAGCACCAGAGTTCGCTATTCACAGGTGGACGGGGAGGGCTATCTGACCTTGCCGGCCCTCTTTGATCTCCTGCAGGACGTGGCTACCTTCCACTCCCAGGACCTGGGCTACGACATCCGCTATCTGAAGGAGGTTGGCTGCGGCTGGTTCGTCACAGATTATCAGCTGGCGCTTGAGAAGGATACTCCCTATATCGGGGATCATCTGCGCCTGCAGACCTGGGGCTATCGCTTTCGGGGGATGTTCGGAATGCGCAACATGCTGGTTCTGCGGGAGGACGGCAGTATCTATGCCAGGGTCAACAGCATCTGGGTCTATATGGATCTGCGCCGCATGCTTCCGGCCCGGATCCCGGACCGGATGATTGCCGACTATGGCCTGGAACCGGCTCTGGATTATCCCTGGCCGGCCCGAAAGATCAAGCCGCTGGAAGATTTTACCGAGTGCGCCGCATTTACGGTGACCGCCCTGCAGTTAGACAGCAATGGCCATATGAATAACACGCATTTTGTGGCGGCTGCCTGGAAACAGCTCCCGGAGGGCTTTGAACCGGGGCTGATTCGGGTGGAATATAAGAAGCAGGCCATGCTTGGAGACCGGCTCCGGATGAAGATGAGCTGTGTCCCCGGGCGGGATGGAGGAGAAGACCGGATCCAGGTGGTCATGACATCTCATCAGGGAGATGTCTGCTGCCTCCTGGAATTTGACCGCAGAAAGGATGAAGACAGATGCAATTGGGAAGGATAAACCGGCTGGTCCTGGCGAAAGAGGTGGATTTCGGAGTCTATCTTGCCGAGAGCACCAAGAGCGATGAGCGGGTCCTCCTGCCAAAGAAGCAGGTCCCGGCCGGCGCAAAGATCGGAGATCAACTGGATGTTTTCCTATATAAAGATTCCGACGACCGCCTGATTGCGACGATGGCGAGGCCTCTTGCGATGGTAGACCGGTATGCCGCCATGGAGGTCAGAGAAGTGACCGGGATCGGGGCCTTTCTGAACTGGGGCCTGGAGAAGGACCTCCTCCTTCCATACCGGCAGATGCTCGGCCGGGTGGAAAAGGGGGATCAGATCCTTGCCCGGGTCTATGTGGATAAGTCTGAACGCCTGGCAGCCTCCATGAAAGGCCTCTACCGGATGCTGCGCACCGATGCCCCCTATCAGGTCGGGGATGAGGTAACCGCCCGGGTCTATGAGTTCGGCCATGACTTCGGAACATTTGTCGCAGTGGATGATCTCTACTCGGCAATGATTCCCCGCCATGAGGACACCCGGCAGCTTCGGATCGGCGACCGGGTCCCCTGCCGGGTGACCGGGATTAAGGAAGACGGCAAATTAGATGTCTCCATCCGCGGCAAGTCCTACCAGGTGATTGACAAAGACGCAGAGGCTGTCCTGCAGCTGATCGAGGCCTATGCAGGTGTCTTGCCCTTCAGCGAGAAGGCATCTTCGGAGGTGATCCGCCGGGAGACGGGCCTGTCGAAAAATGCCTTCAAGCGGGCGATCGGACACCTTTATAAAGAAGGGAGAATCAGCTTGGAAGGCGGGAAGATTCGGAAAATCTAGAGAAATGTAACAAATAATTCATTGCTTTTTCACAAGAACAAAAGGGCGGTCTTATGAGAAAGCAAGAGAGAAAAATTCTGGAAAAGTGCTTAAAACGCCGAATTTCCGCCGAGTCAATGGGATTGCTCCAAGAGAGAGAAAGGGGCTTGACAGGGTAAAAGCTGCCTCTTATAATAAGGCATGTGCGTAATATAAATGTAACATTTATAGCATTTCAGGAAGCATCAGAAGATGATGGTCTAAAGTGAGGTTATACAGATGAATGCAAATCGCAAGACGGTGAAGACGATGGCAATTGTTGCCGCAGGATCCGCAATTGTTGCCGGCGCAGGGATCAACTCTCAGGCGGCAACGCTGCAGGACACGTCCGTAGATCGGGCTATGGAGGCGAGCAAGGAGTCCAATGAGGGCAATCTGTCCGGGGTATCTTCATCTTTGGCCAATATTCTTTCTACATCTACAGAGGCTACGGTCAGCAACAACAAGACCGATATGGTAGCGGGCTCCGCAGTCAACAAGACGCTCTATGCCAAGGTCGGCGTTGCTCACACGGATTCAGCTATCAATGTCAGAGAGAGCGCAGACGACAACGCCCGTCTGGTCGGCTATCTCTATGACAACAATGCCATGACGGTCGATTCTGAGGAGAACGGCTGGCTTCACATCAGTTCCGGAGACGTGAACGGTTATGTGAGAACCGACGGGATTACCGTTGGAGACGAGCAGACCTGTAAGAATGCGCAGACAACCGATGTCAAGGTCAGAGAGACAGGCCTTCGCCTTCGGGCTGACGCAAGCCTTGATTCGGAGATCCTGACCGGATTTGCCAAGGACACCGTCCTGACCGGGGTCGATCTCTCCAAGCGGGCAGAGGGCTGGGTCAAAGTCCGCGCCAAGGTGAATGGGCAGGATACCGAGGGATTCGTGTCGAATGACTATGTCGATGTCGATACCCATTACAACTATGGAGAGACGGTGGATGCCGTTGTTGCCAGACAGAAGGCAGAGCAGGAAGCAGCGCAGAAGGCTGCCGAGGCAGAGGCCAGAAGAACTGCGTACAGGAGAGGAAACAGACAGAGAACAGCAAGTCAGGGGACTGCGGCAAGCGAGAACCAGGCAGCTGTCTCCACCGCCTCCGAGGCATCCGCCAGCGGATCCGCGGTTGTCTCCTACGCGGCACAGTTTGTCGGGAACCCCTATGTATGGGGGGGAAGCAGCCTGACCTCCGGCACAGACTGCTCCGGCTTCGTCCTCTCTGTTTATAAGCATTTCGGAGTCAGCCTTCCTCATTCTTCCGCGGCAGACAGGAGTGTGGGACGGGCCGTGTCCAAGTCCGATATGCAGGTGGGCGATATCGTGTGCTACAGCGGTCATGTCGGCATCTATGCCGGCGGCGGCAAGATTATCAATGCCTTGAATCCCAGCAAGGGAATTACTTACACCAATGTGAACTATGCGCCGATTCTGGCTGTTCGCCGCGTATTGTAAGAGAAGTTTTTCCGGGGGCTGTGAAGGATGTGGGTGCAGCTGCCTCATAGCGCAGATACAGGTTTGATGTAGATGCGACATGAGACAGCCGGCATCTGTCTATTTCACAGCCCCCTTTTTTCTTTGCCCAAAGAGGCGGATCGTTAAGAGCCAAAGATCCGAAAAAAGATCCGAAAGCCCGCAGGAATGTCCCCTGCCGGGGAGGGCAATTCAGGACAAAAAGGAGGTCTTCCCGGCAAAAGTCGAGTGCGATTGCATCCAATCTGTCAAGCCTCGGCGGGTCTGAAGCGTCAAATCATCAGCATGCACAAGAAGAGGAGGGGATGATGAGAAATAGGGAGGGGTCCTCTCCCAAGGCGGATAAATTATCCACAGGAGCAGGCGACGAAAAAGCCGAAAAATGGACTTATACACGGACTTATCCACATTATCCACAAAAAAGGGGCCGGAAAGGGGGCCTGCAGATCAGGCAAAAACAAACAGTTGTTTTGTGAAAGTAGTCAAAAAAGGGGAGTATGGATTTTTGAACTTGACTTCATAGGATAAGAGATGTTGGAAATTTCCGAGGAATGAAATCCCTGTGAATGTGCATAAAAAAGCACGATCTATATCTTCCCAATCTGCGCACTTTATATTAGACTTGGAATGTGTATATGCAATCAGCATAAAAATTTCGGCTTCACTTGTACATATTGTATAGGTGCGGAGGGAGAAAGAGATGATTTCAAATCAAATCCTGCAGTCTACCATCGACGGCCTGCAGCAGATTACCAGGCATGCGATGGCCGTTATAGACGCGGAGGGCGGTGTTCTTGCGACAACCATCCAGGAAGTGGAGAATTATATTCCGGCGGCCAGGGAATTCGCCGCCTCTCCGGCAGAGAGCCAGATTGCGCTGGGCTGTCATTTCTTCAAGGTCTTCGATGAACAGCATCTGGAATTTATCGTGATCCTGCAAGGGGATGATGAAGCCGTCTTTATGATCGGGAAGATGGCCAGCTTCCAGATTCAGGAATTGATGGTGGCCTACAAGGAGCGCTTTGACAAGGATAACTTCATCAAGAATCTCCTCCTGGACAATTTGCTCCTGGTTGATATTTATAATCGATCCAAGAAGCTGCATATTGAGACCGGCGCCCGCCGGGTCGTCATGGTTGTGGAGACCAGCGGGAGCGAGGAGGGTGATGAGCTGGACCGGGTCCGGTCTATCTTCTCCGGTCACAGCAGGGACTTCGTCACCGCTGTGGATGAGCGCAATGTGGTTGTCTTAAGAGAAGTCGCCGATGACGAGGGATACCCTGATATCGAGCAGACGGCCCGAATGATTATCGATTCCTTCCGGGAGCACGGGAACAAGCAGGTCAGGGTCTCCTACGGGACGATTGTCGGGGAGCTCAAGGACGCCTCAAGGTCTTACAAGGAGGCGGGCATGGCCCTTGATGTGGGGAAGATCTTCTTTGCGGAGAGCCAGGTCATCGCCTATTCAAAGCTGGGCATCGGCCGCTTGATCTATCAGCTCCCGATTCCCCTCTGCAAGATGTTCATCCGGGAGATTTTCGCCAACAAGTCCCCGGAGGACTTCGACGAGGAGACCCTGGTCACCATCAATAAATTCTTCGAGAACAGCCTGAATGTATCCGAGACTTCCCGGCAGCTATACATCCACCGCAATACCCTGGTCTATCGTTTGGATAAGCTGGAGAAGGCAACCGGTCTTGATCTTCGCGTCTTCTCAGACGCAATCACCTTCAAGATTGCCCTGATGGTCGTGAAGTACATGAAATATATGGAGGAGCAGAACTACTAATGATCACTTTAGAACATGTGAGCAAGTCCTATGAGGCCGGCGTGCCTGCCCTGGATGATATCAGTCTTCACATCAAGCCGGGGGAATTCGTCTTCATTACCGGCGCATCCGGTTCCGGCAAATCTACCCTGATCAAGCTCATGTTGAATGAATTAAGGGCCAGCAAGGGGACCATTACGGTGGGAGGACAGAATCTGAACAAGATGCGGCACCGCCAGGTACCCCTCTTCCGCCGCCGCATCGGGACGATTTTTCAGAATTTCCGCCTCCTGCAGGACCGCAATGTCTACGAGAACGTGGCATTTGCCATGCGGGTTACGGAGTCCAAGAAGAAGGATATTCAAAAGAGGGTGCCCATGGTCCTGACCCTGGTCGGCCTGGCCTCCAAGTACAAATCTCTTCCCAGGCAGCTCTCGGGAGGCGAGCAGCAGCGGGTGGCCATTGCCCGCGCGATTGTCAACAGCCCAAATCTGATTCTGGCTGACGAGCCCACCGGAAACCTGGACAACAAGAATGCCTGGGAGGTCATGCAGCTTTTGGAGAAGATCAATCAGGACGGGACGACCGTGGTGGTCGTAACCCATAACATTGAGATCGTAAAGGCGATGAAGAAGCGCGTCATTACCATCAAGCGCGGCTGCCTGGTCAGCGATGTGGAAGGAGTGACTGGTCCAAAGCATGTATAATATCAAGCAAGGTTTTCGAAATATCTGGAACAACAAGATGTTCTCCCTGGCATCGATCGCGACGATGGCAGCCACCATCTTCCTCTTCGGGGTCTTCTATTCCCTGGTGACCAATTTCTCACAGATGGTCAGACAGGCGGAGCAGGGGGTCGCCGTCACGGTCTTCTTCGTGGATGGGATCAAGGAGGAACAGGTCAGCGCCATCGGTGCGGCCATCAAGAGCAGGCCGGAAGTCAAGAGTTATCGCTATGTCTCTGCGGACGAGGCCTGGAATTCTTTCAAGCAGAACTATTTTAAGAACAATGAGAATCTGGCGGATGGCTTCAAGGAGGATAACCCTCTGGCGAATTCCGCCAACTACCAGGTCTTCCTCAATGATGTCTCCGAGCAGGGGTCCCTGGTCGAGTATCTGACAACGGTCGATGGAGTCCGCCAGGTCAACCAGTCAGAGGTGGCCGCCAAGACCCTGTCCGACTTCAACCGTCTTCTAAAGTACGTGTCAGTGGGAGTCGTGGCCATCCTGATCGCGGTGGCGATCTTCCTGATCAACAACACCATCACCGTGGGAATCTCCGTCCGCAAGGAGGAGATCAGCATCATGAAGCTGATCGGGGCCAAGGACCGCTTCATCCGGTCTCCCTTCGTGGTAGAAGGGGTGGTGATCGGCTTTCTCGGGGCCCTGATCCCCTTAGTCGCCCTCTTCTTTATGTACCAGGGAATCATCCGCTATGTGTCCGGTAAGTTTGCCTTCTTGAGCGGCATGATGAATTTCATTCCCATCATGGATATTTTCCGCATTCTGGTCCCGGTATCCCTGATTCTGGGTGTGGGAATCGGATATCTGGGAAGCCGCATGACGGTAAGACGGCACTTGAAGGTATAAATGAAGCGGTTGAGGGAGACGGTTCGCACGCCTCTTCCTGGAAGCAATCATGGGAAATACATCGCCCGTTTCTCTCGGGGGATGTATTTCTGTGCTTGGGAGGAAAATTCCATGGACAATATGTTTGAGAAGAAGAATCAGAGGGGCTCCTTCCTGAAGGGCATCTTAGCAGGAGTCCTGGCGACGATTCTGATCCTCTGTCTCGTCATCTGGGGACTTGGCAGCAGGGGGACTGCAGTGAATCCGGCCAGCTATATCAAGCTGGCGGCCCTGGAGAAGATGATCAACCGCTATTACTACCAGGATGTGGATCGGGCCGCTCTTGAGAAGGGGATGTACAGGGGGATCATGGAGTCCATGGGAGACCCCTATACGGAGTACTACACGGAAAAGGAGTACAAGGACCTGATGTCCTCCCTGACCGGGTCTTTCGTTGGGATTGGGGTTGGCATGATCAAGACGGAGGGGGGAGAGATCAAGCTGCTCACGGTCTATGACAATTCTCCGGCCAAGGAGGCCGGCATTGTCGCCGGAGACATCCTCGAGCAGGTGGATGGACAGGATATCTCAGACCTCTCCCTAGAGGAGATCGTCGCCCGCTGTCGGGGCCGGGAGGGAAGCCGGGTGGACTTGACCCTGCGGGGGGCAGATGGAAGCCAAAAGACGCTCTCAGTGGAGCGGCGCCAAATCGAGATCCCGACCGTCTCGCACCGGATGATCACGGACGGAATCGGTTACATCCGGATCAGCCAGTTCGGCGAGAACACGCTGAAGGAGTATCTGGCGGCCATGGATGACCTGAAACGGCAGGGGATGAAGGGGGTTGTCTATGATGTCCGCAATAATCCGGGGGGGATGGTCACATCGGTTACAGATATCTTAAATCACATCCTGCCCAAGGGAATCAGCGTCTACATCATTGACAAGAGAGGCAAGCGAACGGACTACCGGGCGGACGGAAGAGATGAGCTGCACATGCCCGCTGCCGTCCTGACCTCCAAGAATTCTGCCTCTGCCGCGGAGATCTTCGCCGGGGCGATCCGGGACTATCACAAGGGAACCCTGATCGGTCAGACCACGTTTGGCAAGGGGATTGTCCAGCAGACCATGCAGTTGATCGACGGATCTGCCATCAAGATCACGACGTCCAGCTATTACACCCCGAGCGGGGAGTCCATTCACAAGAAGGGAATCAGTCCGGATATTCCCATGGAGGATACGCACAAGGAGGGGATTGATGCGGACAGCTATGATATACTGAAGGACAATGAAGTGACCAGGGCGGTTGAAACCCTGCAGAAGGAGACCAAATAGACCAAGCGCGCAGATAAGCGGCACAGGCCGACGGAAGGATAGTTATGCTGATAGAATTGGATCCCATGAGACAGGAGCTGGAGAGCTACCGGGAGCCTCTGGCAGAGGTGACCAGGGCCTTGGACCTGGAGTCCAAGCACCAGAAAATTGAGGAGTTGAACCGGGAGATGGAGGCGCCGGACTTCTGGAATGATGCGGACCTGTCTGCCAGAAAGATGAAGGAGCTCAAGTCCCTGAAGGATGATGTTGAGATTGCCGATAAGCTGGAGAGCGATATGGAGGAGATCGGCATGCTCATTGATATGGCCAATGAGGAGGATGACGCCGATATGGTGGAGGAGATCCGCCTCATGATGGACCGGATGCAGGCGGATTTCGAGAAGGTTCGGATCAAGACCCTGCTCTCCGGCGAGTTCGATGCAAATCATGCGATTGTCACCCTTCATGCCGGGGCCGGCGGAACAGAGGCCTGTGACTGGACGGCCATGCTCTACCGCATGTATACCCGCTGGGCAGCAGCCCAGGGCTTTGAGGTCGAGGAACTGGACTATCTGGATGGGGATGAGGCCGGGATCAAGTCCGTCACCTTCCAGGTCAATGGCGAGAATGCCTACGGTTATCTCAAGAGCGAGAAGGGAGTCCACCGGCTGGTGCGGATCTCCCCCTTTAATGCCAACGGAAAGAGACAGACCTCTTTCTCCTCCTGCGAGGTCATGCCGGAGCTGGAGCAGGACCTGGATGTTGAGGTCAGGGATGAGGATATCCGGATCGACACCTACCGGTCCTCCGGCGCCGGCGGCCAGCATATCAACAAGACCTCATCAGCCATCCGAATCACCCACTTCCCCACCGGCATTGTGGTTCAATGCCAGAACGAGCGGTCGCAGCACATGAACAAGGACAAGGCCATGCAGATGCTCAAGGCCAAGCTCTATATGCTTAAGCTGGAGGAACAGAGGGCCAAGGCCGAGGGAATCCGGGGGGAAGTCACGGATATTGCCTGGGGCAACCAGATCCGCTCCTACGTCTTCCAACCCTATACCATGGTCAAGGACCTGCGCACGGGAGAGGAGACCGGCAATGTCTCAGCCGTTATGGACGGGGACATCAACCCCTTCATCAACGCCTATCTCCGCTGGCTCTCCTTGGGCTGCCCGGACAGGAATGCCATGTCAGAGGACTGATTCCTCAGATAGGACCGTGGATACGGCGGACTGTGATAGTATCGTCAGGGTGACACAGGTGTGCATGAGACAAGGACAGGGGGTTCTTATCATGACTGACAAGACGGTTTATTATGTCCTCAGGGAGAAGGCGGTGCCGGAAGTCCTGCTTAAGGTTGTAAAGGCCAAGAACCTGCTGGATTCCGGCCGCTGCAACTCCATTCAGGAGGCGACAGGCAAGGTCGGGATCAGCCGGTCTTCTTTCTATAAGTATAAAGACGATATTTTCAGATTCCATGAGAACAACCGGGGCAAGACCATTACCATGATGATCTCCCTGGAGGATGCGCCGGGGCTTTTGTCCGCGGTCATCCGCATTGTGGCTGAGTACCAGGCCAATATTCTGACGGTGCACCAGTCGATTCCGGTCAATAACATCGCATCAATCACCCTCAGTGTCGAGGTCCTGCCACAGACCCTGGATCTCTCGGATATGATCAGTACGATTGAGCGCACAAACGGGATCAATTATGTCAAGATCCTGGCCAGGGAATAGGAAGCGATCAGGATTCGGGCAGGCGCTTGCGGCCGGAGAGGGCGATCCGGATAAGGAAAAGAGGTATCCATGAAAGCAGCAATTATGGGTTTTGGAACAATAGGTTCAGGGGTCTACGAGGTCTTGAAGATCAACCGGGATCCGATCGCAAGGCGGATCGGGGAAGCGATTGACGTCAAGTATATCTTGGACCTGCGTGAATTTGAGGATCCGGAGATCGCAAGACTCCTGGTCCGGGACTACCTCAGGATCGCCTCAGATCCGGAGGTCGACCTTGTGGTGGAGACCATGGGCGGTGTTGAGCCGGCTTTCCGCTTCGTCAAGACCATGCTTGAGGCGGGGAAACACGTGGCCACGTCCAATAAGGCTCTGGTTGCGGACAAGGGGGCGGAACTGATTCGGATTGCCAGGGACCACAAGGTGAATTTCCTCTTTGAGGCCTCTGTCGGAGGCGGCATCCCCATTATCCGCCCCCTCCTGGAATGCCTGACCGGGGATGTGATCGAGGAGATCACAGGGATTGTCAACGGGACGACGAACTACATGATGACAGAGATGTCCGCCAATGGCACGGACTTCGATGAAGTCCTGAGGGAAGCCCAGGACAGGGGATTTGCGGAGAAGGACCCCACGGCCGATATCGAGGGATACGATGCCTGCCGGAAGATCGCCATCTTAACCTCTCTGGTTGCCGGCCGCCAGGTAAACTATCAGGATATTCCCACGGAGGGAATCAGGGGGATCAGCGCGACGGACATGAAATACGCCAGACTCTTAAAGAGGCACATCAAGCTTCTGGCGAGCAGCCGCAAACGGGGGGACACATATGTCGCCCGTGTGGCGCCCTATCTCCTCCCGGAGACCCACCCTCTCTCCAAGGTGGATGGCGTCTTCAATGCCATTTTCGTTCGCGGCAATATGCTTGGCGACGGGATGTTCTACGGCTCGGGCGCGGGCAAGCTGCCAACGGCATCCGCCCTTGTCGCGGACCTGGTCGAAATGGCTAGGAATCTGGACAAGAACCTGCCGATTGCGTGGGAGTCAAAGCCGCTTCGGCTGGGGGATCCCGGGGAGACGGTCGGCCGGTTCTTTGTCCGGTCCACTTCTCCCATGCGTCGGATTGAAGACCTCTTTGGGCAGCTTTCTCTGATTGAGGCCCAGAAAGAGGGGGAGCACGCCTTTGTCACGGAGCCCCTGAGCGAGAAATCCTTTGCGGATAAGGCCGCCGCAATCGATGTGATATCCATGATTCGCATGGGCTGAACGGCCTGTTTGGATGACTAAAAAAGCAAAAGAAGAGTAAGGAGTACAAAGCCGGTTTCATGGGGGAGCCGGTGATCGGGGAAGAGAGGTATACATGGCAGAGTATGTAATGGCTTTGGACGCTGGGACAACCAGCAACCGCTGTATTTTATTTGACTCCGAGGGGCGGATCTGCTCCATGGCCCAGAAGGAGTTTCGACAGATGTTCCCCCAGCCCGGCTGGGTGGAGCACGATGCCAATGAGATCTGGTCCACGCAGCTGGGGGTAGCGGTCGAGGCTATGTCCAAGATCGGGGCCAAGGCGGCCGATATTGCGGCCATCGGCATCACGAACCAGCGCGAGACGGTGATTGTCTGGGATAAGAATACGGGAGAGCCCATCTACAATGCCATCGTCTGGCAGTGCCGCAGGACCAGCGCCATTGCGGACCAGCTCAAGGAAAGAGGGCTTGAGGAGAGCTTCCGTCAGAAGACAGGACTGATGATCGATGCCTACTTCTCCGCTACGAAGATCAAGTGGATCCTGGACCAGGTGCCCGGCGCAAGGGCAAGGGCAGAGAAAGGGGACTTGCTCTTCGGAACGGTCGAGACCTGGTTGATCTGGAAGCTGACGGGGGGCAGGGTTCATGTGACGGATTACTCCAATGCCTCAAGGACCATGCTCTTTAACATCAACAGTCTGGAATGGGATCAAGATATCCTGAGGGAACTGGATATTCCGGCTTCCATGCTCCCGACGCCGGTGCCGTCTTCGAAGGTCTACGGCTATGCGGACCCCTCCTTCCTGGGGGCGGAGATTCCCATCGCCGGTGCGGCCGGAGACCAGCAGGCGGCACTCTTCGGCCAGGCCTGCTATGCCGATGGCGAGGCCAAGAACACCTATGGGACCGGCTGTTTCCTTCTGATGAATACGGGAGAGACCCCGGTTTTCTCCAGGAACGGCCTGGTCACAACCATTGCCTGGAGCCTGGACGGCAAGGTCAACTATGCCCTGGAGGGGTCTATCTTTGTGGCCGGCGCTTCCATTCAGTGGCTCAGGGACCAGATGCGTCTGATTGATTCCGCAGAGGACTCCGAGTACTGGGCGACCAAGGCCCGCGGCACCCATGGATGCTATGTGGTTCCTGCCTTCACCGGCCTTGGAGCCCCCCACTGGGATCAGTACGCTCGCGGCACCATCGTCGGCATCACCCGGGGAACCAACAAGAATCACATCATTCGGGCTACCCTGGAGTCCATCGCCTATCAGGTCTGTGACGTCATCGATGCCATGCGGGCGGATTCCGGCATCGACCTCCGCTCTCTCAAGGTAGACGGAGGAGCTTCTGCCAACAACTTCCTCATGCAGTTCCAGGCGGATATGCTGGATCGTCCGGTCAACCGGCCCTCCTGCGTCGAGTCTACGGCTCTGGGCGCGGCTTATCTGGCCGGGCTGGCCGTCGGCTTCTGGTCCAGCAAGGAGGAAGTGGTCAAAAACATCCAGCTGGACCGGGTTTTCCTTCCCCAGATTGAGGAGGAGGAGAGGGCCAAGAAGCGGAAGGGATGGAATAAGGCTGTCAAATACGCTTTTGGCTGGGCCAAAGAATCCGAGGACGAGGAGGAGTGACCGCCCAAGAGACAGGACAATAAAGGAGTAAGTGGATTGGATATCGCTTTAGAACTCACAGAGGAGCTTGGGGTCAAAAAGAGCCAGGTCGAAGCGGCGATCAAGCTGATTGACGAGGGAAATACCATCCCCTTCATCGCCCGTTACCGAAAAGAGGCGACCGGAGGACTGGATGACGAGGTCCTCAGAAATCTGGATGAACGCCTCAGCTATCTGCGCAATTTGGAGGACAAGAAATCCAGCGTTCTGTCCGGTATCGAGCAACAGGGGCAGCTGACCGAGGAGCTAAGATCCAAGATCGCAGCTGCCAAGACCCTGGTCATGGTCGAGGATCTCTACCGGCCCTACCGGCCCAAGCGGAGAACCCGCGCTATGATCGCGCGGGAGAAGGGGCTTGCGGGCCTGGCCGCTGTCATCCTGGCCCAGGATCCGGCCAGAGATCCCCGGCTTGAGGCGGCCGCCTATGTCGCTCTGGATCAGGACGTCTCGTCTGTCGAGGAGGCTCTGGCCGGCGCATCGGACATTATCGCGGAAGAGGTATCCGACAACGCCGACCTTCGCATGTCCATCCGCCAGATGACGATGGACCGGGGACGGATCCGGTCTGTGGCCAAGGACGAGACCGCAAAGACCGTCTATGAGCACTATTATGACTTTTGCGAGCCCCTCAAGGGTCTGCCCGGCCACCGAATCCTGGCAATCAACCGGGGGGAGAAGGAGAAAATTCTGACCGTCAGGATCGATGCTCCGGAAGAGGATATCCTCCGTCTGATCGAGGGTTGCTATATTTCACCAGATCAGACTTGCGCGGGACCGCTTCTTGCAGCAGCCCTGTCGGACGCCTACCATCGCCTGATCGCGCCTGCCATCGAGCGGGACATTCGCAGCGCCCTGACAGAGTCCGCGGAGGATGGGGCCATCCGGGTCTTCGGCAAGAATTTACAGCAGCTTCTGATGCAGCCGCCCATCGCCGGCCGGACAGTTCTGGGCTGGGACCCGGCCTTTCGCACCGGTTGCAAGCTGGCAGTCGTGGATCCGACGGGCAAGGTTCTGGATACCAGGGTGATCTTCCCAACCGCGCCTCAGAATAAGGTTGCGGAGTCCAAGAAGATCGTCGCCGCGATGATTCGGAAATATGGGATCAGTCTGATCTCTGTGGGCAACGGGACAGCCTCTCGCGAGTCAGAGCAGATCATTGTGGACCTCCTGGCAGAAATACCTGAGAGGGTCTCTTATATCATCACGAGCGAGGCTGGTGCATCCGTCTATTCGGCTTCCAAGCTGGCCAGCGAGGAATTCCCCAACTTTGATGTGGGGCAGCGGTCCGCGACCTCGATTGCCAGGCGGGTCCAGGATCCTCTGGCGGAATTGGTTAAAATTGATCCCAAGTCAATCGGTGTGGGACAGTACCAGCACGACATGAACCAGAAGAAGCTGTCAGAGGCCTTAGGCGGCGTGGTTGAGGACAGTGTGAATAAGGTGGGGGTTGATCTGAACACGGCCTCCGCCTCCCTCCTGGCCTATGTGGCAGGTATCTCTATGACGGTGGCCAGGAACATCGTGGACTATCGCGATGCACACGGTTCTTTTACCAGCCGAAAGCAACTCCTGAAAGTTCCGAAGTTAGGCCCCAAGGCCTTTGAACAGTGCGCCGGCTTCCTTCGCATCCGTCAGGGAGAGAATCCCCTGGATGCTACTTCCGTGCATCCTGAGTCCTATGGAGCCGCAGAGGAACTTCTGACCAGGCTGGGCCATAAGCCGGAGGAGATCAGCCACGGCGGAATCGCGAAAATCGCCGAGGAGGTGAGGGATCTTCAGAAGATGGCCGAGGAGCTTGGCCTGGGCCGGATGACTCTGGAGGATATCCTGGCCGAGCTTGCCAAGCCCGGCAGAGATCCCCGCCAGGACATGCCAAAGCCCATCCTAAGGCAGGACGTCCTCTCCATGAAGGATTTGAAGCCCGGGATGGTATTAAAAGGAACCGTCAGAAATGTAATTGATTTCGGCGCCTTTGTGGATATCGGCGTGCACCAGGACGGCCTGGTGCATATTTCCCGCATGTCCGATCGCTTCATCAAGCATCCGCTGGAGGCTGTCTCGGTGGGAGATATCGTCGATGTACAGGTGGTGGACCTTGATCTTGACAAGCAGAGGATTGCCCTTTCCATGCGAATCGGAAGAGACGTGGATCAGGCGGGCAAGCCCACGGTCGAATCTTCCGGGGAGAAGAAAGCCGGTCGAAAGAGGAACTCTGCCGGAGGGCGGGGAGACCGCGGGAAAAGGAGAAGAGACCAGGCCAGGGAGAAGAGTAAACCGGTCAATTCGGATCTGCAGAAGGCGCTGGCCAAGATCAAGCTGTAAAGACTGTCTGAAGGGGAGAGGAAATCGCCATGATGTATGAGACAAGGAGTCCGGAGGAGACCCGGGCGATTGGCCGCAAGCTGGCCGACCAGGCCAGGCCCGGCGATGTCTTTACCCTGGTTGGGGATCTGGGGACAGGTAAAACCGTCCTGTCCAAGGGCTTTGCTGAGGGCCTTGGCATCGGAGAACCGGTCAACAGCCCCACCTTCACCATTGTCCAGGAGTATGCGGGAGGGAGAATTCCCTTCTATCATTTTGACGCCTATCGGATCTCGGATCCGGACGAGATGGAGATGATCGGCTTCGATGATTACATCTACGGCCGGGGGGTTTGCCTGATTGAGTGGGCGGACATCATCGAGGAGATCCTGCCCAAGGGCCGCACAGAGATCAGGATCCGAAAAGACCTGTCCAGGGGGTCAGACTATCGAAGCATTCAAGTGGAGGAGGTAGAGGAGTGAAGATCCTTGCCATTGACGCCTCCGGTCTGGTGGCCTCTGTCGCTGTCACAGAAGACGATCGCCTGATCGGAGAGTATACGACCAATTATAAGAAGACACATTCGCAGACCCTTCTGCCCATGCTGGATCAGCTGGCGGCTATGATTGATCTGGACTTAAAGACGATTGACGCCATAGCGGTGACGGCCGGACCGGGATCCTTTACCGGTCTTCGCATCGGGGCAGCCACGGCCAAGGGACTGGGACAGGCACTTAATAAGCCTCTGATTCCGGTCGCAAGCCTGGAGGCAATCGCTTACAATTGCTGGGGGTCTGACAGGCTGATCTGTCCTATCATGGACGCCAGAAGAAAGCAGGTATACACCGGACTCTATCGCTTCCGTGACGGGGGACTTGCGGTCCTCATGGACCAGACGGCCATGGGAATCGATGAGATAATCAGGAAAGTCAATGATATAAAGCGGCCGGTCACCTTTCTGGGGGACGGTGTTCCGGTCTTTCGACAGGCCATCGGGGACCGGTGTGAGGTCGACTGTAACTTCGCACCCTCCCACATGGCCCTGCAGAGGGCTTCCAGCCTGGCCGCCCTGGCCTGTGTCTACGCCGGGATGGGGGAAATCGTATCGGCGGAGGAATTTCGCCCCGAGTATCTGCGCCTGTCTCAGGCCGAGCGGGAGCGGAAGGAGAAGCTGGCGGCTCAAGACAAGCGGATATCCGGGAAGGACGAGTGACGGACCGGCCTGTCGGCGCAGAGGATGTGTGATCAAATATGCAGAAATGGCGGATCCGAGAGGCGGAAGAGAGAGACCTGGACCAGATGGCGGCGATTGAGGCGGTCAGTATCCCCGGCGGCTGGACCGGAGCGGATTTTGCGGAGGCCCTGGCAAACAGGCAGGCCCTGCTCCTGCTCTTGACCGAGGAAGAATCCGGGGATCCATCGGAAGAGAAGTCCCGGATGAGAGGGGCGACGAGAGAAGCGGACCGGGAGGGGCAGACCGTGCTCGCCTATCTGGTCTGCTATTTTGCGGCGGATGAAGGGGAGATTGTCTCAATCGCCTGCCGGCCCCGGGCGAGAAGACAGGGGCTTGCCACAGAACTCATGGCGGCATTTCGGAAGCGGGCGAGCGAGCTCGGTCTGTCAAAGATCTTTCTGGAGGTCAGGAGGAGCAACCGGACGGCCAGGAAGTTCTATGAGAGGACCGGCTTTGTGCCCGTGGGACGGCGGCCGGATTTCTATCGGGACCCAAGAGAGGATGCCCTCTTGTTGCGGTTGACGATAGCAGAGCAGAAGGAGAGTACATGTTAGATGTCTGTCTCTTGGGAACGGGCGGAACCATGCCCCTGCCCCGGCGCTGGCTGACAGCGCTGATTACAAGATTTAACGGTCATAGCCTCTTGATTGACTGCGGAGAAGGCACCCAGATTGCAATGAAGGAGGCGGGGATCTCCCCCAATCCCATTGACATCATCTGTTTTACGCATTATCATGCCGACCATATCTCTGGCCTTCCGGGCCTCCTCCTCTCCATGGGCAATGCCGACCGGACCGATCCGGTGACCCTGATCGGTCCAAGAGGTCTGGTCCGGGTCGTGACAGCTCTCCGGACCATTGCCCCGGAGCTTCCGTTTGAGATTCGGATGATAGAAATCGAGGGGCAGAGCTGGGAGGAAGAACATTTCGGCTATCAGATTCAGGCCTTTCGGGTCAAACACAATGTGACCTGTTACGGCTATTCTATTTCCATTCCCCGGGCCGGCCGTTTCGACGCAGAGGCCGCCAGGCGGCAGGAGATTCCGCTTAAGGCCTGGAGCCGCCTGCAGAAGGGGGAGATTGTCGAGATGGACGGGAAGGTCTACCGGCCCCAAATGGTCATGGGCCCAGAGCGAAAGGGGATCAAGCTGACCTACTGCACGGACTCGAGGCCTGTCCCGGAGATTGCGAGGGCGGCAGCGGGTTCCGACCTCTTTATCTGCGAGGGCATGTACGGAGATCCCTGTGATGAGGCCAAGGCGAGAAAGAAGAAGCATATGACCTTTCAGGAGGCGGCAGAGCTGGCCAGAGAGGCCCGGGTGGGCGAGCTGTGGCTGACCCACTTCTCCCCCTCTCTGGTGGGACCGGGGCGTTTTATGGACGAGCTGACAGAGATTTTCCCCAATGCCAGTCTGGGCAAAGACGGAAGGTCCTGCAGTCTGGATTTCCCCGAGGAGACCGCAGCTGAATCGATCTGAGGGTCGGACTGCATACGGAAAGAAGAGATCATGTCTGAGAAGAAAGAAATTCATCGTATTCTGGCCATCGAGAGTTCCTGTGACGAGACCGCGGCGGCGGTTGTCGAGGATGGCCGCCGGGTGCTCTCCAATATCATCAGCACCCAGATCCCCATTCATACCCTCTACGGGGGCGTGGTGCCGGAAATCGCTTCCCGGGCTCACACGGAGCGGATCAATCAGGTGGTTGCCCGGGCGCTCAAAGAGGCAGACACGGATCTGGACGGGGTGGACGGAATCGCCGTGACCTACGGACCCGGCCTGGTCGGGGCGCTTCTGGTCGGTGTGTCTATGGCAAAGGCCATGGCCTTTGCCAGGGGGCTTCCCCTCCTGGGCGTGCACCACATCGAGGGGCATATCAGCGCCAACTACATTGAGAATCCGGACCTGGCCCCGCCTTTCCTCTGCCTGGTCGTCTCCGGCGGCCACACCCACCTTGTCCGGGTCAAGGACTACGGGGCATATGAGATCCTTGGAATGACCAGGGATGACGCGGCCGGGGAGGCCTTCGACAAGGTGGCCAGGGCGATCGGGCTCGGCTATCCCGGCGGTCCAAAGCTTGAGAAGGAGGCTCGTCTGGGAGACCCGGACGCAATCTTATTTCCCAGAGCCCATGTCAGCGGAAGCGAGTATGATTTCTCCTTCAGCGGGCTCAAATCCGCCGTCCTCAACTACTTAAACCGGATGCGGATGCAGGGACAGGAGGTCAACCGGGCTGATCTTGCGGCTTCCTTCCAGAAGGCCGTTGTGGGGGCCCTGGTCGACCATGCCGAGATGGCGATGGAGAGGTATGACCTCAAGAAATTCGCGATCGCCGGCGGCGTTGCCTCCAACAGGGCCCTGCGGGAGGCGATGCGGGAGGCCTGTGATCGCCATGGAGTCAAGTTCTATCGCCCGTCCCCCCTCCTGTGCACGGACAACGCGGCTATGATCGGAGCCGCCGCCTATTATGACTTTGCAAAAGGGGCTCGGAGCGGCTGGGACTTAAACGCCGTTCCGGGCTTGAAGTTGGGAGAGAGATGACCGCCTTTTGGCGTTCCTTCCAAGAGGAGGTGAGAGAATGGTAAGCGCAATAATTCTTGCTGCCGGCAGGGGCAGGCGGATGGGAAGCGAGATTCCCAAGCAATACCTGCCCCTCCTCGGGAGACCTCTCCTGGTGTACAGTCTCATGGCCTATGAGAAATCGGCCGTGGACCGGATGGTCCTTGTGATTGATCCGTCGGACCGGGCGCGAGTGGATGCGATCCTGGACCGGTATCCAATGACGAAGCTTGCTGCGATCGTTACAGGAGGCAGGGAGCGCTACGACTCTGTCTACGCCGGTCTCGAGGCAGTCAGCGGAGGATCGGTCCTGATCCACGACGGGGCCAGAGCCCTGATTCAAGAAGAGGAGATCAATGCGGCGGTGGACGCCTTAAGTGCAGGGGGAGCCTGTGTCGTGGGCATGCCCGTCAAGGACACCATCAAGGAAGTGGACGAGGCCGGGCTGGTCGTCCGCACCCCGGATCGAAGCCGGCTCTGGCAGGTGCAGACCCCTCAGTGCTTCTTTCGAGAGGAGATTCGGGAGGCCTATGCGAAATACCTGGGCGAGGGAAGAAGCGGGGCGACCGATGACGCCATGATCTACGAGCAGATGACAGGCAAGAAGGTCTCTATGATCGAGGGGAGTTACGAGAACTTCAAAATCACGACGGAGGAGGACCTCATATTGGCAGAGACCATCCTGGGCAGGCGCGGGTGGACCCGGGCGTGATTTTCCCGGCAAAATGCACGAGAAGGGGGGACGCTCATGCAGGATCTGGTGGGATGAGACCACAGGATCTAGTAGCTGCGCAAAAAGGCGATAAAAATCACGTTTCTTAGTTGACACTCTGAAAAATGCTGTGATATGATAACTTTCGTGCTGTTAAGGCACAGATATCCGGAGAGGTATCGAAGTGGTCATAACGAGGCGGTCTTGAAAACCGTTTGTCCGCAAGGGCGCGTGGGTTCGAATCCCACCCTCTCCGCTGGCGGATTTTTAAGATCCGACAAGTACATATGGTTGATGAATCGATCATGTTCTTGGAGATGTACCCAAGCTGGCCGAAGGGGCTCCCCTGGAAAGGGAGTAGGTCGTTAACGCGGCGCGAGAGTTCAAATCTCTCCATCTCCGCTCGACTGAAATCACCATAGATTTGTCAAAAACATCGTTGACAATGAAATGAACGGGTGATACTATAGTCGATGCACTGCGCGAGAGCGTTCTCTCAACAGAAGAATCTTTTTGTTGACAGAGAATAGCAGCTATGATATATTTCTAAAGTTGTAACTCTGGCGAGTGCAAACAAGTTCTTTGATAACTGAACAATGAAACAACCTTGAAAGATTCTAAGAGAATC